>JANOHH010000449.1:0-2917 GCA_031406395.1 Verrucomicrobiota bacterium
GCCGGCGCGGGCGACCGGGGGCCGCGGCTTGCGCGTGTTGGGGTCGCACTCCGGGGGGGGACGGGGCTATTTCTATCTGGTGGCGGCCGCCGCCGGCTATTTTGCCTTGTCCAGCCGGGCCATCCGGCCGGCGCGCGTGCAACTCTGTCTGGCCTTGTTTTTTCTGCCGGCCGTGACGGCCATCGTGGGTCGGCTCGCGCAAGCGGCCGGGCCGGCCGCCAGTTTTTTGTATGCGTTTTTCCCGCCCGATTTCGACCCCTCCGCCTTGGGCATGGATCAAGGCATTGAACTGGGCCGAACCCGTACGAGTGGGATCGCCATCTTGGGCTTGGGGATATTCTGTTGGGTGCTGGCGCGGTACGGGGTGGCCGGGGTTTTCAACCTCACCCGCCCATGGCGGCTGACCATGCTCATCGCCGCGGCGATCATCTGTACCTTCGGAGGGTTCCGCACCGGCGTGCTGTTGATGGGGACGATTTTTTTGATTCTGTTCTCCTTGGAGCGGCTGTGGGGAACGCGGGTTTTCCTGCTGCTGCTGCTCGGCACGACTCTGGGCGGGGCGTTGCTGGTGGGGTTTGCGGACAAACTGCCGCTGACGATGCAAAGATCTCTCAGTTTTTTGCCGGTGGAAATTGATCCGGCCACCCGGGCCTACGCCGAGGACTCGACGACCTGGCGGGTGGAGATGTGGAAAGCGACGCTGCCTCAGGTGGGGCAGTATTTTTTCCGAGGCAAAGGCTATAACCTGTCCGCCGATGAATTGTTCATGAGCTACGAGGCAGTTCACCGCGGTTTCGTCTCCCGGTGGGAGGGGTCCGCCACGGCGGGCGATTTTCACAGTGGCCCGCTTTCCGTTCTCATCCCATTCGGCATTTGGGGTCTGGCGGCGTTTGTCTGGCTTCTGGCTGCGGGAGCGCGCTTTTTATACACGAATTTCCGGAACGGCGCGCCGGAGCTGCGGGGCGTCAACGGGTTTCTGCTCGCCTTGTTTCTGGCACGCATCCTGATCTTCATTTTCATCTTTGGCACGTTGAGCGGCGACCTGGTTCACTTTTTAGGCATCTTGGGATTGAGCGTCGCGCTCAACGTCAGTGGCCAGCGGCCCGACCGGCCGGGCGAAGCAACGAGGGCGCCGGAAGATGTCTAAGACCGTCCAGACGACCAGAAATTTGACTCATGACGAACCCCATCAGCATCATTCGTTCGCTGATCATCTACGGATTGTGCATTCCGTTAGCCATCTATCTTGGCTATCTGCTGGCCAATCCGATGGATCGGGTGAGTCTGGCCGTCGTCGTGGTGGCGCTGTTCCTGCCGTTGATCCCGCTCCTGATGCGCTGGCACCATGTCCTGCTCGTGTTGAGCTGGAACATGAGCATCGTGCTCTTTTTTATTCCCGGAAGCCCATCGCTGTGGTTGCTCACGACGGCCCTGAGCCTGGGGCTGTCCGCGTTGCAACAGATTCTCAAACGCAACGTCCAATTTACCAGCACCCGGTCGGTCGCGTGGCCGTTGATATTTCTGGCGCTGGTGATCCTGGTCACCGCCCAGCTGACGGGCGGCATCGGGATTCGCGCCTTCGGCGGTGAGGCGTATGGGGGCAAGCGCTATGTTCTCCTGTTGGGGGCCATCGCGGGCTACTTTGCCCTGACCAGTCATCGCATTGCGCCGGGGCGGGGGCTGCTGTATGTGGCGCTCTATTTCCTGGGCACCCTCACCATGGTCATGAGCAGTACCGGGCGCTGGATGCCTTCCAGCCTGTATTTCATCTTTGCCCTCTTCCCGGTCGAAAGCATTGCGGCGCTCTCGGGCGAAGCCATGCGGGGCGAATTCGTGCGGCTGACGGGGGTGACGGCGGGGGCGACCGGCGCGTTGTGTTTTATCCTGGCGCGTCACGGCCTGGCGGGCGTGTTTGAAATGGGCCAGGGCTGGCGGTTTCTGCCCGTGCGGTTCCGGGGCGGGCTGGCCATCAACCAGCCGTGGCGGCTGCTGTTCTTTCTCGGCGTGGTGGCCTTAAGTTTCATGGGTGGCTACCGGTCCGTGCCCATCACCCTGGGCCTGATCCTGGTGATGTTGTTCTACCTCGAAGGCCTGGTGCGCTCCAAGTTGATGCCCGTCTTTGTGATGCTGGGCATCGTGCTGGTGGTGGTCGGCCTGCCGTTTGTGGAGAAGCTGCCCCTGACGGTGCAGCGGTCGTTGAGTTTTCTGCCCATCGAGGTCAACCCCGCCGCCCGCAAGGATGCGGACGCCTCCACGGAATGGCGACTGCAGATCTGGCGCGAAGTGGTGCCGACCATTCCGCAATATCTGCTGGTGGGCAAGGGCTACTCGATTGACGCCCGGGAGCTGGAAGCCGCGGCCGATTTCGCCGCCTTCGACACCCGCGATACCGGGCGCGGGTCCACGATCGCCAGCGATTTCCACAGCGGCCCGCTTTCGCTGATCATCCCGCTGGGGATTTTTGGGGTGATCGGCTTTCTGTGGTTTCTCGCCGCCGCCTTCCGGGTGTTGATCTACAACCGTCGTTACGGGGAGGCGGAGTACCGCGGCCTCAATACGTTTCTGCTGGCGTACTTCACGGTGCGGGTCATTTTCTTTTTTGTGGTCTACGGCTCGTTCCATACCGAGCTGTATATCTTCACGGGTCTGCTGGGCCTGAGCATGTCCGTCAATGGCGGGATGCGGCGGCCCGCCCCGGCCAAGGCCCCGGCGCCCAACCCGGCGTACCTGCCCTTCCGACTGCCCAAAGTGGTGAAGGCGTGAGCCGGTCCGCGAGGAAGTGGAAGACTCTCAACGCCAAGGCGCAAAGGTGAAGAGGCGCAACCTAAGGCGCGCGGTACTTCGGGCGGCGGTCGGTCGATGCGGCGAACGCAGAGGTCAGGGGAATGGAGGTCAGGGGAATCGGAAAAGGAAATTG
>JANOHH010000498.1:0-2912 GCA_031406395.1 Verrucomicrobiota bacterium
CCGCGTTCGTCGCGGCGGTGGCCGCGATCGCGGGCGAGGCGCACGGGCTGGTGCCGGTGCCCCCTCACCCCAACCCTCTCCCCCTCGGCGGGGGAGAGGGGGCGGCGAGGGACGCCAATCGAAAACTCCAAAACCGCTCGATTCGCCAACTGACTCGCGGGCAGATTCCCTCTCCCCTTCGGAAGGGGAGAGGGCCAGGGTGAGGGGAGATTGGTTTTCATTGTCACTTCATGTTGCCGGCTCCCGACAAAGCTTTCGCGTCCACGTCCTGGATAAATCTTAGCGCATCCGCCAGGACGCGGGTCGTCAACGGCATATCCAGATCGCGGGTCTTTCCCAGGTGATCGCCCTCGTACCACAGAATTGTTTTGGGTTGCCGGGCCGCGTCCTGCAAAGCTTGGGCGGCCGCCGGCGCGACCACGGTGTCCGCTTTGCCGTTTTGCAGCAGGATCGGGCGGGGTGAAATCTGGCCGATGTAATGGACCGGGTCCGACACACTGCCGAAGTACCACGCCACGATGGCGGTCGGCAGCGACCAAAGCTTGATCTCGTTGCGCAGTGCATCCCCCGTGAGCAGTTTCCGCAGGTTACCCCCGCCATAAGTAAGTACGACCGCGCGAATGCGGTCGTCAAAAGCGGCCGCCGTGCTGCCCGTCACGGCGCCGTAGCTGGCACCGACCAGGTAAATTCGATTTGTCGCAATGTCGGGGCGCGTCAGCAGGTAATCAATCAGTCGGCGCGTGTCATTGACCGTGTGCGCCGCCCGGACCCGAAATGCCCCGGCCTCCGCCCAGCCGGACTTCCCTTTGAGTTTCCGTTCGCCGCGCATGAGCTGGTCGAAGCAGACGAACGCAAAGCCCGCCTTGACGAACGGTTCGTCGAGCCCGTGCTTGGCCATGAAGTTTTTGTCGTTCCCAATGCCATGAACGAAAACCACGCAGGGGAAAGGTCCGGGCGCATCCTTGGGTGTCGCCAAGACCGCGGGCACGCGATCGCCCCGGAATCCGGCATAGGAAAACTGCGTCCAGTGGTAGGCGGGCGTATCCTTTTCCTCGACGAGCGTAAAATTCAACGGGGCGTTTGCGTCATAGCCGCGAAAGTAGGTGGCATCAAGGAACAGCTTCCAGCCCGCCATGAATAGTAAACCGAGGCCGGCGAGCATCCCCAGCGCTTTCGCGGTTTTGCGCAGGAGCTTTTTCATCATGTCTCGTAATTGCCAACCGACCGTTAAGGTGCGTCGTTCCAAGACGAGCTTGGAGATTTTACACCGCGCCCGAAACGCCGACCGAGTGTAGCCGCCGACGTGAGGAGGCGGACGCCTTGCGATGCGGGCCCATCCGCCTCCTTACGTCGGCGGCTACAAACTTCGCGAAAACGAGGCTAGAGCGTCCAGCCCGCACGATACGTGCGCCGGATATAAGCGTCCGCGTCGTCGTCGTTGGTGACCTTCATGTTGGGCCCGTCCCAGAGCAGGCGTTGCTCCGGGAAACGGACGGCCAGATTGCCGAGCAGAACCATTTCGGACAGCGGACCGGAATAGTCGAAATTGGAACTGGCCGGCTGGCCGCCCTTGCAAGCGCGCACCCAGTCCTTCTCGTGCCCATCCGACCCACCCGGGATGCGTTCGATGGTTGGCGTTGGTTGCTTGAATTCTTTCATTCGTTTTTCCGGAATGAGCCGCGGCTCCAGGCCATAACAGCCGCACATCAAAGTGCCTTCGTCGCCGAGGAACAGAACGCCGCCATCGGCGTCGCCCATCCGCTTGCCCTCCTCCAATTCTTCCGGGCGGGGTGGCATCAACCCGCCATCCCACCAAGTGAGCGTGACCGGCGCCATGTCGCCGCGGGCCGGGAACTTGTACCGCACGATGCTCGAGCGGGGATAGGTTTCGTTCTTCGGCACCGTCTTCTTCCAAAACCCTTCCCAGTAAGTAGAGATGTTGCCTTCAATGCTCGTGGGTTGCCCCAGCTTGAGCGCCCAGAAAACCGGATCCAACACATGGCAGCCGAGGTCGCCGAGCGAGCCGGTCCCGAAATCCCACCAGGCCCGCCAAGCGTTAGGGGCATAAGTCGGATGGTACGGGCGCATCGGCGCGGGCCCGATCCACATGTCCCAATCGAATCCTTCCGGCACCGGCGGCGTTTCCTTGGGTCGTTCCACCTCGATGCCCTGCGGCCAGACCGGACGATTGGTCCAAGCGTGAACCTCCTTGACCTTGCCAATCGCGCCGCTCCAAATCCATTCGCAAATCTGCCGGGTACCGTCATTGGAGTGACCCTGATTGCCCATCTGCGTCACCACCTTGTGCTGCCGGGCTGCTTCGGTGAGCACGCGCACCTCGTGCAGCGAATGCGCCAGCGGTTTCTGAATATAGACATGCTTGCCGGCCTTGATGGCGGCCATGCCGATCACCGCGTGGGAATGGTCCGGCGTGGCGATGATGACCGCGTCAATGTCCTTCTGCTTGTCGAGCATTTCGCGGTAATCACGATATTTTACGGCCTTGGGATAAAGGGCGAAGATCTTGCCCGTGCGCTCGCTGGCGTCCACGTCGCACAAGGCCACGATGTTCTCGTTCACCGCGCATTTTGCGATGTTATTCCGGCCCATGCCGCCGATGCCGATGGCGGCGATGTTGAGCTTGCCACTCGGTGGCGTTTGGCCGCGCGTGCCGAGCACATAACCGGGGACGATGGAAAAAGTGGCCGCGGCCGCTGTGGCGCGTTGGAGAAAACTGCGCCGGCTCGTTTTGGTTGCGCGCGGCTTTAGAAGGTTGGCGTTCGCTTTCATGCGGATTCTTTTTGCAAATTGAACGGCATCTTCTGGAAAACACAACGCAAATCCTTCTCCAGCCACCCAGCCGGTAACCGCCGTCTCCCCGGAAAGAGTTGGGGATCGTTTAGCATGAAAAT
>JANOHH010000501.1:0-2281 GCA_031406395.1 Verrucomicrobiota bacterium
CATCGGCGAACCCGACGAAGTGGCCAATGCCATCCGCTGGTTTTTGTCGCCGGAGAACAGTTGGGTGACCGGCCAAGTGCTCGCGGTGGACGGTGGCTTGAGCAGCGTTCAGCCGAGAATGGTGGCGGCATGACAGCCGCATTGCGTTCCCTGGTCTTGGTCCTCGGCGACCAGTTGGATGCAAAGTCCGCCGCGTTCGATGGGTTTGACCCGAAGCTCGATGCGGTCTGGATGGCGGAAGTGGCGGAGGAATCAACGCACGTCTGGTCGCACAAGGCACGTATCGCGCTTTTCCTCGCGGCGATGCGTCACTTCCGCGATGCGTTGCGCCAGCGCGGCTGCACCGTGCATTACCGGGCGCTCGACGAGTCGCCCAACACGGGCTCGTTTGCCAAGGAATTGATCACCACCGCCAGCCGCCTCTGTCCGCAAAAGCTCATCGTGGTGCAACCGGGCGAATGGCGCGTGGAGCAAAGCCTGCGCGCAGCCGCACGGGCGGCAGGAGTGGACCTGGAAATCCGCCCCGACCGGCATTTCCTCTGCTCGCGGGAGGAATTCGCCGCGCACGCCCAGGGCCGCAAGCAGTTGCGGCTGGAATATTTCTATCGCGAAATGCGCCGTCACCACAAGGTGCTGATGGATGGCGACCAGCCGGTCGGGGGCACGTGGAATTACGACCAGGAGAACCGCGGCAGCTTCGGCAAGGAGGGCCCGGGCCTGATTCCCAAGCCGCGCGCCTTCCCGCCCGACGCGACCACGCGGGCGGTCCTGGCCTTGGTAGAAAAGCGGTTCGCATCCCATCCCGGTCAACTCGCGGCATTCGACTGGCCGGTGACGCCGCAGCAGGCGAGGGCAGCGCTGGACGATTTCATCGAGAACCGGCTGGCGGATTTTGGCCGGGTCGAGGACGCCATGTGGACGGGCGAGCCGGTGGTGTACCACGCGCGCCTTTCGGCGGCGTTGAACTTGAAGCTGCTTGACCCGCGGGACGCCATCGCGGCGGCGGTAGAGGCGTATCGGCGGAAGCGCGCGCCGCTGGAGGCGGTGGAAGGCTTTGTCCGGCAATTGCTGGGCTGGCGCGAGTATGTGCGCGGGGTGTATTGGCGGTTCATGCCCGAGTATGCGACGCGCAACGAACTGGCGGCTGACCAGCCCTTGCCGGAGTTCTACTGGACCGGTGCGACTGACATGAATTGCCTGCGGCACGTCCTTGGCCAGACGTTGGAATTGGGCTACGCACATCACATCCAACGGCTCATGGTCACGGGCCTGTTCTCGCTCCTGCTCGGCGTCAAACCGCAAGCAGTACACGAGTGGTATCTGGCCGTGTATGTGGACGCGGTCGAGTGGGTCGAACTGCCGAACGTGCTCGGCATGTCGCAATACGCCGACGGCGGCGTGATGGCGTCCAAACCTTACGTGGCCACGGGCAAATACATCCAGCGCATGAGCAACTACTGCGCGGGCTGCCGTTTTGACCCGGCGAAATCCACGGGCGAAGATGCCTGCCCCTTCACGACGCTCTATTGGGACTTCCTCCTGCGGCACGAGAAGTTCCTCGCCAAGAACCAGCGCATGACGATGCAGTTGAAAAACCTCGCCCGCCTCGACGCACCCAAGCGGAAAGCCATCCAACAGCAAGCCACCCAATGCCGCGCCGCCTGTCGCTCCACCCCGGCTGCGGTTTAGAAACTGATGACGCCGGAGCAACTGAGTCTCGCCCGCCGCCGCCTGTGGCTGGGCATCACGAACGTCGGCTTCTGGGTGTTGACGACTGGCGTCGGCCGCCCGGCACTCTGGGTTTTCCCACCATCGGCTTGAGTGGCCGGACTGCTCAACAAACGGGTCAATTCTAGGTCAAGTGCAAGTCCAGTATCGGTCAAGCTGGCGATGCCATTCCCGCCTCCCGCTCTGCCTCGACCGGTGAAAGACGGCCGCTGCCCGCGCCCATTGGATTCTCTTCTCCGAATCGGATGGGGAAGGTAGCGCAGCCGGATGAGGTGTTCCCGGGGAGTGCAGCGGGGCTGGCCTCGGGCGGCAGCGCGGGATTTTATCGCTCCAACGCCGCGCGCAACCGAGCCACCAAAAACACCTCGCCCTTTGTCTCGCGCAGCAACGTGCTGGTCGCGCCGAATAAAATGAACTACGCGACCTGCTCGAAATCTTTGAGCGGCACTTGCGATTGCAAATAACCGATCAACGCCTCACGCTCCGCCGGTTCAAGTTGTGCCAGCGAGCCGTAGAGGCTGGCGTCGCGGGCGCGGAGTTCGGCGAACTTTCC
>JANOHH010001037.1:0-1398 GCA_031406395.1 Verrucomicrobiota bacterium
GCTCGCGCAATGGCCGCGCGTTGTTGTTGCCCGCCGGAAAGCTGGCTGGGCCGGTGTTTGGCGCGATTTCCCATGCCCACTGATTCCAGGGCAGCCATGGAGCGGTCGCGGCGTTCCCGGCCGGACACGCCGCTGTAAATCATCGGCAGTTCGACATTCTGCAGCACGGTTAGTTTCGGGAGCAGATTGAAGAACTGAAACACGAACCCGATTTTCTGGTTCCGGATCGCGGCCAGTTGCCGCGAAGAAGCGTCATGGATCATCACGCCATCGAGCCGGATCGTACCTTTGGTGGGCGAGTCGAGACAGCCCAGAATGTGCATCAGTGTGGACTTGCCGCTGCCCGAAGGGCCGATGATGGAAATGAATTCGCCCTCGGCAATATCGGTCGTCACATCGTCCAGTGCGCGGATTTCCTCATCGCCCAGGCGGTAAATCTTGCTGACGTTTCGGAGTTCGACCAAGGCCATGATTTACTGGGGTTGGGAAGCGGAGGGTATCGGGCCTAGCGGGAACTGCCCGCGTCCACCCTGGGTGGTTGTGGTTTGGGTTTGCTGGTGGCGTTCGAGGCCGATCCAGTGGTGGTGACAGTGCCAGTTGGTTAGCCGGCGGCGACGCTCCGTCGCTCCCGCCGGGCCGGGACCCGGCGAGCGTCTTCGCTTTCTTTTCGCGTTCTTCCTTTGGCAGTTCGAGCGCCACCACTTCTCCGGCGGCGAGGCCCGACTGGATTTCCACAAAGAAAAAATCGGAGACGCCGACCTTAACCGTGCGCTTTTCTGATCCCTCGCCCTGCACCACATAAACAAAGCGTTCGTATTGGCCGGTTTCCGGATTCTTCTCGGTAAACACAGCGGCCAGCGGCACGGCCGTCACGCTTTCTGCCGAAGCGACGGGGATTTTGATATTGGCCGTCATGCCCGGCCGCACCCGCGGATCCGGGTGCTTGAGCGCGATGCGCGCCGCAAAGCCTTTAATGTTGTTTTTGATCGTGGCTTGGGGCGCAATCCGTTCCACCACCCCGGTCACCTTGAGGCCCGCCACCGCTTCCACGGCGACTTCCACCTTCTGTTCCACTTTGAGGCGCGGAACATCGGCCTGATTCACATGGGCGTTGATCACCATCGCGGTCAAGTCGGCAATGGTCAGCACTTCCGTGCCGCTGTTAAATCCGCCCGACCCCGAAACCGCCTGGCCCGTCGAAACCGGGCGGGTCAGAATGGTGCAATCAAATGGCGCGCGGACGGCCGTTTTGGTCAACCGCTCGTCGATGATCGCCAGGTCTTTCTGCGCCCGGTCCAGGGAATTCTTGGCCAGTTCAAAAATGGTCTTGGTATCGTCGTGCAGCTCCTGCGAAATAAGTTTTTCCGCCAGCAGCTCCCCAGCCCGCTTGAAGTCGCG
>JANOHH010000577.1:0-5668 GCA_031406395.1 Verrucomicrobiota bacterium
AGCGTGACCGTCTGGCCGTTGGTGTAGCCGAATGAGTTGAGGGTTGAAGGTTGAGGGTTGAGGATGACCGACCCGCCCTCGCGCACAATCGTGAGGTGGCGGAGAACCGAATTGGCGTCGGCCGGGTTGGTGCCGTCGAGATACTCCTGGAGGTTCGAAGAGCCGTCGCCATCGGCGTCAGTGGTTGCGGAGTTGGACAGACTGCCGAAGTAAGTCGTCTCCCAGGAATCGGCCACGCCGTCGGCATCGCTGTCAATGATCAGCAACGCGGGGGCGCTGGTCACGCTGCCGGAAGGATTGGTGAGCACGACGCGATACTCGCCTTCATTGTTCGTGCTGACGTTTTGCAGGAGCACGGCGTCGTTGGTTGTGCTCCCGCCGATTGGGACGCCGTTGAACCGCCATTGATAAGTGAGCGCCCGCGTGTCTGCCGCCACCACGAAGAACGAGGCTGAATCTCCCGGTGCGACGATTCGGTTCTGAGGCTGGCCGATGATTTGCGGCGGCGCGGTGGTTACCGCTGTTTGCACGAAGAGATTTCCGTTGGGGTCGAAAACGAATTGCGAGTCCTGGGCGCGGGCGAAGTTGGCGAGCAGGAGAAGGAACGCCGCCGTCGCCGACGGCGCGAGGGATTTCAGTCTGCAAAGTTCGCTGAAACGCACCCACAAATGCCTTACAGTCCGGCCACGCGCTTGACGGCAAGGGACCGCAGCGGAACGGCGCAGCTTTCCTGGCTTCGGGTGAGTGCTGGAGAGCCTCATAAGGTCTTTTGACTGGGCAAATTTCATCGCGTTTCTGCCAAGGGTTTCACGATCCAGGAACGTTAGGATCTCTATCATAGTGCATTCCCCAAGGAAGTATCCGGGGGCGGGGATCTGCCGGCGGTAGGGGACATATTGGGCCACGGCACCCACGTGTCACACAAGCCTTGTAGGCTCGATTGGCGTCATTGACTCTGTCCCAAGCCTTGTTACATTCGAGCAAGGCCTTGTTCCGCTCCCTTTCGCAGATCAACCAAGCGATGGCGAGTCCCTCGTTTAGTACCGCCAGCTTGCATTCGATGCTGTATATCTCAATCGCGTTTCGACACTTCATATTGGCGGATTGTTCCTCATCCTTTAATCTCTTGGCCTCGGCTTCGCAGCACAATCCAAGCGCGTCAGTTGCATTGATTGGATTGTTTAGAACATACGCGTAGAGATTCGCACCTTCCTGGAGTTCAGCTTTTCGGAGAGGGTCACGTGAGAGCCAACGGCCTAGTTCCGAGTCGTAAGCCCGGAATCGGGTCAAGCCCAGCCGTGCCTCGGTCGTGAAGAACATCCCTGTGAATCCGAAATCCGTCTCCATGTCGCCCGTCAGCCGTGTTCGGCGGCCATACGGATCGTACGCATAACGCGCCCGCACGTTTCCACCGCCGTCCGTCAGTTCGCGAATGGAACCCAGATGGTCGCGCGTGTAATAGAACGCACCGGTCGCCGGGCTGGATTCCACTTTCATCCCTTGATCGAAAAACCGTTTGGTGACCATGCCAGCGGCATCGCGTTCCTCGTATGGCTTATCGTCGCACCAGACAAAACGGCGGAACGAGGCTTCGGTGCCGTTTGTCAATTGCCGGATGCTCACCATTCGGTCCATCCCGTCGTACCTGAACTCGGTCCGCTGATTGCCCGCATTGACGGCGACGAGGCGATCTTTGGCGTCCCATTCGTTGGTGCGCGTCGCTCCGGGCGCGGTGGTGGTGCTGATTTGATTCAAGGCATTGTACGTGGCGGTGTAGTTCGATCCACCCGCTTGCTCGGCCAAACGATTACCCAACGGGTCGTAAGTGTAGGCGAACGTGTTGATGAGGTTTCCGGAATTGGTGACGGTGGTTGAGAGCAATTGATCGGCAGAGTCGTAGCTGAAGGTGTGGAGCGACGGGGGCGTCGCACCTACTTGCTGAGACCAGGTGGTGATTCGATTCGCCTGAATGTCGCGGCCATAGAGGAATTCGGAAAGCGGAGTCGCGCCCACCTTGTGCGTGATCCGCTGAAGCGTCCGGTCCTGGAGATTGTTGCCGTAGCTCCTCGCCTCAGTCTGGCCATTCGGAAGGGTGTTGGTCAGCAGCCGCCCGGAGCTTCCATCGTAGGCGAACGTGAATGTACCCAGCGCGTTGGTCGCGCTGACGACGCGTCCGGCCGCATCGTAGGTCATCACTGAGGCAACTCCGTTGATGGCGATGGAAACGCGCCGGCCCAGTTCATCGTAGGCGTAGGTGATCGTGTCGTTGGGCAGCGGACCATCCACGCTCAGCAACTGATTTGCGCCCAAAGTCGGAGTCGCGGTCACAGGGTTGTACGAATACAGGGTGGTGCCTGTGTCATCCGTCATGGAGACGCGCCGTTCGTAATTCGGATCGTAGGTGAGACTGACGCCGGGCGTGGGAACAGCGCTGTTGGCATACGTCACGGCTTTGGGCGTGTCGTCGAGATTCCACATGAAGTTGGAAATCTGCCCTTTTTCGTCCATCACCTGCCGCAGGCGGCTGCTGGCGTTCTCGTAAACATATTGGACCTGAGAGCCGTCCCCATATTGCTTGGCGATGTTGCGCCCCTGCACGTCCGTGAGCCACGACGTGGTCCGGCCCATCGGGTCGGTCAGGCTCTTGATGGCTCCGCAGCGGCACCACTCAAAGAGCGTCACCCGGCCCATCGGGTCGGTCCGCTTCTTCATCTGCCGCACGTTGTCGAACTCGAACAACGTCTGCCGTCCGGCGCGGTCCTTCACGGTAGCCACGTCCAGACGGTCGTAGGTGAACCGCGAGAACGAGGAATCGGGATGGGTGATTTTGACGAGGCGATCCATGTCGTCGTGTTCAAACATCAGTGTGTAACCGCTCTCGTCAGTCTTGGTCAGCGTCCGGCCAAGCGCATCATACGTGGCCGAGCTCACGTCATTCGTTCCCGGCAGCGGCCCGTCCACCACGATGAGATAGCCGTTGGTGTCGTAGGTGTAAGCCGTCGTTTCGTTTTTGGGATTGGTTTCGGTGAGCAACTGGCCGCGTGCATTGTAAGTGAAGGTGTTAGTCTGGCCGTCGGCGCCAACCGTGGTGAGCGGCAGGTGTTGGGCGTTATAGGTCATGCGCCCGAGCAACTCGTTGTTCCCGGCGCGCGTCTGGCGGACTTCCAGCAGATCAATCCCATTGGCGGCATACAGGTAGCTGAACGTGCGCCCAATGGGATCAATCGAATTGGTCACGTGGCCAAAGCCGTCGTAGGCGTAGGTGTAAAGCTGCGTTTGTCCGTCCTCGAGCACGCGGCCCACCTTCGTCCGCTGGGAGCTGGTGCCGACACCTCCGGCTCCGACAAGGCCAGTTTGCCCCGGATAGTTGTACCAGACGCGGTTCTCCAAAGCTTCCTTGGTGCTTTCGAGGATGCCGGCGGTAAGGTCAATGTTCTCAGTGTGCAGCCAGTGATAGATTTTCGCCTTAGTGTAATCGCCGTAGCCCGTCGCGCAGGCCGTGCGGCTCCAGTAGTAGGTGTTGCGGCCTTGAAGATACTGGTTGTTGACAGCCATTCCGGTCGGAACGATTGCCGAAGGATCGTTGGTCGGTATGCCGGAGATTACTGATTGGTTGTACTCGACCCGGTCCCGGCTGCCATCGGGATAGACGGTTTCCAATGAGCGCGTCGTTCCAGACGGCCCACCGCCTTGCGCGGCGATGAACGTGTTCGTGCCGTACGGCGTGATGAGCGAGTTGATGAAGTCTCCTGAGCCTGTGTAAACGAATCTTGAATTCAACCCGATGACGTCGGTGATGTTCGTCAACCGGCCCAGGGAATCATAGGCGAAGTCCGCCAAGCGCCCGAACGGATCGGTGGCGCGGGTGATCTTGTAGATGTCATTCGTGTTGCCGTAGGTGAGCGTGGTGACCTGACCGATGGTGTCGGTGATGCCGACGAGGCGCAGGTTCACGTCGTAGGTCAACAGGAGCGCGTTACCGAAGGGATCGAGCAACTGGGTCAGGAAGACTTTCCGCGACGTGCCGATGGCGCCGTCGGATTGGCAGAAAATCTTTTTTGAGCCGTCGGGCGAGGTCATCTCGTAACTGGCAGGTCCGGTCCGCGTGAGCCGTGCCGAGGAATATTGCTGGAAAGCGAAGGTCTGAGTGCCAGGATTGAAACCGGTGAACTTCCGGGTGCCGCCGCCCATGACGAAATAGTTCACATCCGCCAGCGTGTTCGACGGGTTGTCGGTGATGTAGGAAATCCAATCGCAGGTCCACTTCGGGCCCAAGTTGGAGTAGGTGAAGTTGGCCGGCTGCCGGGCTTCGCGTTGATTGTATCGGACCGTGAACCGGACCGGCGGGCCGACTGGCGGCGAATAACCGGCGGGCGTATCCACGATGTTCAGGCTGACGAGCATCAGATGGACGCGGGAGACGGCCATGCCCGCGCCGCCGCCCGGACATTCTTTCGGCTCCGTGTCATCGTCTGGCGTGTCTGGATCGGGATCGCTGCCGCCCGGAATGCCCTTGCCCCAGACGAATGCGCCCTCATTGGTCTCAACGCTTCGCCAGCCGTGCGGCAGGTCGCCGGGTGTAATCAGGAAGTAACCGGTCGTCTCGGCTTCCAGTGCTTGGCGCGTCGCCCAGACCGTGTTCCCGAAAGTCGGATCCTCCAACAGATAACGGTCGCCCTCCTGCCGCACCATCGCCGCGTAATGGCCGACCTTCCAATGCACGACGGAGGGAACGATGAAGTCGCCCCTCTCTCCCGTAGCGGCGTCTCGGGAGAGCGCCGCATTCTGTCCGGAAGAAGTTTGTGCGGCGCTCTTCCGAGGCGCCGCTACGGATGGAGAGAGACGAAACGCCATCTGATAATTCAGGCCAATCTTCTTGGAGAGTTCCGCCACCTGCGGCAGCGAAAGACCCTTCTGCGTCGAAGCGGAATTGCGTATCTCCATCAACGCGTTCGTAGCAGCCGACGTCAGGAGGCTCTGATCTGACCGAAGAATACTCTGCAACGCGTACGGCCCGCACTTGAACGAAATCCCCGGCTTGTTCTGCATGTTCCAAAGTCCCTCGCGCGCGCCGGTGATCCTCTCCGTTGCCGCGCCAACGAACACCCGATTCTCAACGGACTTCAGCAGCGCCTCCAGTTCGATCATTCGCCCCAGCCGCGCATACATGAACGCAAGTTCCCCCGCCGCGCGGTCGGCGATGGCTTTGCCTTTCGCGTCGGTCGCCTCCTTCGCCAGCGGCCAGGCTTTTTCCCAGGCTTGGAGCGCGAGGGAGTAATGGGCGGTGTTGTAGTATTCGAGGCCGAGGTCAGTCAGAAGCGCAGCCTGCCACGGCGACTCGGGATTCTTTTCCAAGAAACCAGTGAGGCTGGAGAAATCATCCGGGCCGCGGCGTTTCGAGTAGCCCAGCAGAGCGGCCGCGAGGGCGGCATTTTCGGCAACGGTCGGCTCGCCCCCAACCGGGACGAGCGGTTCCTCAAAAACGCGAGCGCGGAAAAGCTCCTCCACGGTCGGGCTCGCGGATAACTCCAACGCTGTTTTCGGCGGTTCGACGTGCGGAACGGTGCGATTCACCCTCACGGGCGTGGCCAGTGCTTTGGAATCAACTGACGGCGGGTTTGCGTGACTCTGGGCCACGAAGTCGAGGGCCGCGATGCAAACGAGGAGG
>JANOHH010000582.1:0-2200 GCA_031406395.1 Verrucomicrobiota bacterium
GGCCCGTTGGTGCGCCCCACCTTCAGCGATGATTTGGATTCATGGTTCAAAGCAGCTTTCACCAATGCCGTCACCGTTCGACTCACACCCCGAAGCGGTCAAGCACCACTGGTCGAGATTCGAATCGGGGGATTTTAGCCGAACCAAAGCAGCGCGGGTTGGCGCTCACCGAAGGTTGGAAACTCGCGGCTCGTTCTGGGTGACGCCGTTGAGATAGCTTCACGCATGGACCTAAAACTCGCCATCATCTGCCTGTTGGCGTTCATCATTCATTTGATTGGCACGCTGGCCTATGCGGTGCGCATCGCCGGCGTGCGGACGCGGCGCATTGCGGTGCCGTTCGCCCTCTTCAATATTCTGATCCTGGTTTCCCGCACCTCCAATTCTTTCCATGACCCATTTCTGGCGAAGAACTCCGCCGCGCGCAAAACCTGGTGAATCACGCGCCCTCGCGAGAGTAATAGTTCAACCTGCCCCCGAGCTCTCTGGCTGCCGGCAAATGTGACCCATTGATTGACCGAACCAGCGACGTTGATCAGGAGGAATTGCAGGTGCGTCGTCACGGAAACCAGTAAACGCTCAACGTCCCTTGCAACTCAATCCCGCGGATGGCTTCGGCTGGTTATTTTGGCAGCACAGGCTCCGCCCCCCCTATTTTTCCAAACATTCTTGAAAGATTCCGGGAAAGTCTCACGATCTCTTATTGTCATGTCGTCACGTTCGGAGACTTCTCCAGACCGGGAGGAACTGCTGCCCACCCGCCGCAGTCTGCTCGACCGCCTCCGCGATTGGGAGGATCAGGTCAGTTGGCGCGAATTCTTCGACACCTACTGGAAGTTCATCTACAGCGTCGCCCTTAAGTCCGGCCTGAGCGATCAGGAGGCCGAGGACGTCGTGCAGGAAACGATTCTTTCCGTGGCCAAAAAGATGCCGGACTTCGTTTACGATCCGGGGCGTTGTTCCTTCAAAGGCTGGCTCATGCACGTGACCCGGCTCCGGATCATTGACCAATTGCGCCGTCGCCAACCGGTCAGCCGCGCTTCGCCCGCCGGAGAGCGCGACAGTCGCCAGACCCCGACGGTGGAACGCGTGCCCGATCCGGCGAGCCTCGAGCCGGACCCGGCCTGGGACGAGGAATGGGAGCGCAACCTCGTGGACGCCGCCATGGAACGGGTGAAACTCCGCGTCCGCCCCGAGCACTACCAGATTTTTTATCTCAGCGCCGTGAAGGGCTTGAAGACCGGCGAAGTCGCCCGGATGCTCCAGGTGAACATCGGGCAGGTGTATCTCGTTCGCCATCGCCTGGCAAAGGACGTGAAACGCGAGGTCGAACGGCTCAAGGAGAAACCCGCTTGAATTGAGATGAACCACGAAATACATCAAACACACGAAAACTGAGCAATCCAAAACAATGAAACACTTGCTCCAGTTGCTCTTGGACTGGCTGCGCCCGCCGCGGTTTGCCAAGTATCGCCCCGCCGCCCGGCTCGGCACCCGGCGTGTCGAGGATCGCTTGCTCCGGCGGTTCAATCCGGCCATGGTTGAAACCGCCCAATGAACCCGCCGAACATTCAAACCGCAGATAAACTCAGATTCACGCAGATACCGATGGACGCTTCTTCCTCATCTGCGTTCATCCGCGTCCATATGCGGTCAATAATTTCCCATGCCGCTTGAACCCAAACCGCCCGTAACCGGTCCCGCCGGCCCGCCCTCGTGGATGGCCCCGGTGGTGCCGGTTGTGCCCGATCACGAACTGCTCCGGCGCATCGGCGGCGGGAGCTACGGCGATGTGTGGCTCGCCCGCACCACCGTCGGCACCTGGCGCGCGGTGAAGGTTGTCTTCCGCGACCGGTTCACCGACGCCCGGCCCTACGAACGCGAGTTCAATGGCATGCTGAAGTTCGAACCGCTCTCTCGCGGCAACGAAGCCTTCGTTGACATTCTTCAGATCGGCCGCAATGACGCCGAGGGTTATTTCTACTACGTCATGGAACTGGTGGATGACGCGGCGGAGCTGCAAGTTGAGAGTTCAGAGTTGAGCGTTGAGGGTGAAGCGAAAAGCCCGCAAAAACTTTCAACCTCCAACTTTCAACCCTCAACTTATGTTCCGAAGACCCTCTCCAAAGTCCTGCTCCAGCGCGGTCGTCTGCCGCTCGGCGAATGTCTCGAACTCGGTCTCACGCTCAACCTCGGCCTG
>JANOHH010000594.1:0-2907 GCA_031406395.1 Verrucomicrobiota bacterium
GCCACGCCCACGTTGACGTTGAGTTCACGCACCGCGGCCAGTTTGGGTTCAGCCAGTAATGTCCTCGAGGCGACGTTCACCACTTCCCGCGGTTCGGCGCAACGCACCAGCGCCAACAACGCGATCACCAATGGCTGGCAACACGTGGCGTTGACCTGGAGCAACGGCCTGGCGCCGGCGTTGTTCCTCAACGGTCAGTTGGATCAGCCCCTCAAGCAATTTGTGGCGTTGCACGGCGTGCTGACGGAATGCCCGCAATTTCTCGTGGGCCATGGTCCGGCGGACCTCGCAAGTTCCTGGCGTGGCTTGGTGGACGATGTGCGGGTGTTTCCGCGGGCGCTGCACGCCGCCGAAGTCGCCGCGCTGGTTGCGACGAATTACGGCGCGGTTGTGACCGTGCCCACCAACTTCACCTGCCCCGTGCTGCTGACCGTGAGTCTGCCCGGAACCGTTTCGGACGATGGCCGACCCATGCCGCCCGGCGCGGTCAGCAATACATGGATCCAGATTGATGGCCCCGTCACCGTGACCATCACCAACGCCAACAGCCTGACCAACGAGGTGTATTTCACCCAGGCCGGTCAATATGTTTTCCGGCTGATCGCTGATGATGCCCAGGTCAAAACCTTCGCGGACCTGAACGTGACGGTGATTGAGCCAACGCTCGTCGACTTTATCGCCACGGACTCCGAAGCCGCCGAACTCGGCCCCGACACGGGCGAACTCACCTTCTCCCGCGTGGGCGATACAAACTTCAATCTCACGGTTTACCTGACCGTCAGCGGCTCCGCCAGCAACGGGGTGGATTTCCCGTTCATCCCGGTGACGAACTCCGTCACGTTTCCCGCCGGCGTCGAGTCGTTTGGGTATTTGCTGACGCCATTTCTTGACCGGCGCACCGAAGGGGACGAACTCTACACCCTGACGATCATCAGCAATGTCGCCTACACCATCGGTAGCGGAGTGGCGACCGTGACGATTCACGATTCGCCCTACGGCGTCTGGAACATTGCACATTTCACGTTGGAGGAACTCACCGATCCCACGTTGATTGGCGAAGAAGTGGATTTCGATCACGATGGCCGGGTGAATTTTGTGGAATATGCCGTAAATTTTGACCCAAAAGCGGCCGAGACCAACTCGCCGCTGACCACGGCGATTGAATTGAACCCGACCAACAGTCTCAGCTATATCACCCTGACCTATCAGCGTCGCCTATCGCCCACGGACACGGCGTATGCGGTTTATGTTTCACCCGACCTGCTGACCTGGCGCACGGGCACGAACCACGTCGAGGAAATCTCGGCGACGGATGACGGCAACACTTTGACCGAAACCGTGAAAGCCCGGCTTGTGGCCCCCTACTCAACCACCACGAACACTTTCATCACCGTCCGCGTCTGGCTGTTGACGACCGGGCCTTGATTTGCCACGACAAGGCAAAGCATTTTGTTGAGAAAACAACTCCGAGACACCAATCCGTGAATTTATGTTTCCTTACGTCGCATTGAGCAAAGACAAAGCCTGGCAGCCCGGCCCGTATCCCGGCGTCGAGTTGATGGTGCTGCATAAAAACGAAGCCACTGGGGGTGTTGTGGTGTTGCGCAAGTTCAAGGCCGGCTGCACGGTCCCGGCGCACACACACCCGGACGCCAACGAATGGGCCTACGTGCTTGCGGGCGAATGGGAGGAATCCGACGTGACCTACGCTGCCGGCACCTTGTTCCACGCGCCGAAAGGTGTCCGCCACGGCCCGCACGTTGCGCGGACGGAAGTTATCAGCCTGACCACCTTCGACGGGCCGCTGACGGTCGTGTGAGCGAGCCGCAATGATCCGGCGTGATTACATCCTGCGGATGATTGAGGAGTGCATCCGGGCGCTGGCGCGCATCAGTTCGCTCAAGCAGGGCCAACGCTGGCGCGAAGCGTCCGTCGAGCTGGATGTCGAATTCAAGAAGCTCATCGGCGACGGCGCGCAAGCGGTCGCGCGACTTTCCGAAACCGAACTGCTCGCCCGGCTCATGCAGGACGGGCCAACCCACGCCCTGCGGGAAAAGACGCTCATCCTCACGACCCTGCTCAAGGAAGCCGGCGACGTGGCGGCGGCGGCCAACCGGATGGCAGAGAGCCGGGAATGTTATCTCAAAGCCTTGCACCTGTTGCTGGATATTCTCGCCCGCAGCGAAGCGTTCGAATGTCCGGAGTTTGTGCCCAAGGTCGAAATGCTCCGAGGATCACTGGCAGCCGCGCCGCTGCCGGTTCGCACTCACGCGCTGCTCATGCAGCATTACGAACGCACCGGCGAATTCGCCAAGGCCGAGGACGCCCTCTTCGCCATGCTCGACGCCGAACCAGGTAACGATGCCATCGTGGAGTTCGGCATCGCGTTCTACCAACGCCTGCTAGGGCAAAGCGACGTGGCGCTCAACGCAGCCAACCTGCCGCGGGCGGAAGTGGCGGAAGGGCTGCAAGAACTTCAAGGCCGGCGAAAGTGAACGGCGCGGCGATGTGGCGTGGTGTCAACTTGTCAGCCGGCCCGCACTGCGGCATCGTCGGCACATGACGCCGCTCCAGCGATTCTACCTCGGGCTCGCCGATTTGGTCTTGGTGGTTCACGCCAGCTTCATCGCCTTCGTCATCATCGGGCTGCTGTTGATCTGGATTGGCCGGGTGCGGGGCTGGGCTTTCGTGCGGAACTTCTGGTTTCGGGTGGCGCACCTCGCAGCGATTGGCGTGGTGGCGGCGGAATCATTGTCAGGCTTCGTCTGTCCGCTGACGACGTGGGAAGATCAACTGCGCTTGTTGGCCGGCGGCGAACAACGCTACGCGGGATCTTTCATCCAACACTGGCTGCACCAGGTGATTTTCTTCGACCTGAGCGAAAGCTCGAACCTCGACCTCGGCCTC
>JANOHH010000100.1:0-4087 GCA_031406395.1 Verrucomicrobiota bacterium
AGTTCCAGGAATCCCTCTTTGGTGGGAATGCCAACAACGGCCGGAAGATCTTCTTCGAAAAGCCCGAGGCCAGTTGCCTCCGCTGTCACAAGGTCAAGGGCGAGGGCGGCGAAGCCGGCGCGGAGCTGACGGGCATCGCCTCGAAGCGTGACCGCGCCTACTTCCTCGAATCCATCGTTACGCCCAATGCGTCCATCGCTCCCGGTTTCGAGAGTGTGCTCATCACTCGGAGAGACGGCCTCCCTGTCGTCGGCATCGTCCGCAGTGAAACCGCCACGGAACTTGTCATCCTCTCGCCCGAAGACGGCTTGGTAACCGTGAAGCAGGCCGACGTTCTGGCTCGCGCGAAGAGCGCTTCGGGCATGCTCGAAGGTGTCGCTGATGCCATCGGCGCCCGCGACCTCCGGGATGTGGTCGAGTATCTCGCGACGTTGAAATGACCCGCCTCATAACAGTGCCAAACCGCGGATCGTCAAGCGCAAGCTCCCATCAGTGGATGACTCCGCGTGAGGATCGTGAACGCTTCCACGCCCGGTTGGGTGCGTGGCGCGATTCTTCCAAAAACTGACGCTGGCGCTCTATCATATAATGCGGATCAGCGTCATGATTACGCTATGCACGCAACACAAAAAGAATCCTCCCTGAACTGCTGGGTGGCAAAAAAGCAATTTCCGGTGCGTCGCAATGCCCGCCAGACAAATTGTCGCCGCGCCTTTACGCTCATTGAGCTTCTGGTGGTGATTGCGATCATCGCGATCCTGGCGGCCATGCTCTTGCCAGCCCTCAGCCAGGCCAAAGCAAAAGCGCTGCGCATCAATTGCCTGAGTAACTTGCGGCAAATGGGACTGTCCGTGCAAATGTACGCGAATGACAATCGGGACTTCGTGCCGATGCACACTCCCAGCGGTACCTGGCTGTGGGACGTCCGGAAAGAAACTGCGAATGCCTTGATTGATCAATCGTCCACCGCCACGAGCTCGAGCAGCCGGCGCAAAATACTTTACTGCCCAGGCAGGGCATCCACCGTGAGTTACGACAATGATACGCTTTGGAATCAAGGGGGTGGGGTCGGTGTGATCCTCGGCTACTCCTGGCTCGGTCAACGTGTGAGTCAGAGTGTGATGAACTTGAACGGCGGCAAGCTCCAACACGGCAAGCGGTTCATCGGCAAGCTGACCGACACGGGCACGAACTCCCCCACGGAGATGGAATTGACTGCGGATGCCATCCCTTCGACGGGATTGAATAATTTCACCGCACCCAACAGTGGCATGGGTTTGGGTACTGAGCTTTCCAAGGCCGGCCACATGCTGGGCAGCCGACCTGACGGCGGTAACATTCTGTTCGTGGATGGCCACGCCGCCTGGCGTTCTTTCAAAGGCATCCGTGATTGCTACCTCACCAACGACCGCGACGTACGCTTTTGGTATTAGCGTTCGCGGATGCTAGTGCGGATCACCTCCCCACCCGTCGCGATCGAGGTTTGCCAGTCGGTTTCTTGCAATCCGACGAGCGTTACGCTATTCATTGGGCGTGATCACCGGCAGGCCGCAATCATTTTGGGGTTGGCATGGGCAGCGTTCCATGGCGCTGCTCAGCGCGCTTTTGTCGCTAGCGGGGATTGGGATCCTCGCCGGTAACGCCGGCGAGGCGGTGGATTTTAATCGCGACATTCGCCGGATTCTTTCCGAGAACTGTTTCAAATGTCACGGGCCAGACGCCAACGAGCGTAAGGGTGGCCAGCACGGGCTGCGGCTCGACACGTTGGAAGGCGCTCAGGTGGATCTCGGCGGCTATCGCGCCATCGTGCCGGGGCAACCCGGTAAAAGCGAACTCGTCAAACGCGTCACGACCAAGGATCTCGACGAAAAAATGCCGCCGCCGAAATCCGGCAAACACCTTACCCCGGCTGAGGTCGCGCTGCTACAAGCTTGGATACGGCAAGGGGCCGGCTATTCCCGCCATTGGTCTTATGCCAAACCAGTTCGCCCGGGTTTGCCGCGCGTGCAAAACAAGGCGTTGGCGAAGAACGAAATTGATTTCTTCATTCTAGACCACCTGCAACGCGAAAAACTCAAACCGTCGCCCGAGGCGGACCGGGCCACGCTCATTCGCCGCGTGTCGCTCGATCTGACCGGGCTGCCGCCGTCGTTGGACGAGCTCCGGCAGTTCCTGGACGATCGCAAGCCCGCGGCCTACGAGCGATTGGTGGATCGGTTGTTGGCCAAGGAAACTTTCGGCGAGCATTGGGCGCGACTGTGGCTCGATCAGGCGCGCTACGCCGATTCCGCGGGCTACGCCGACGACCCGTCGCGAACCATCTGGGCCTACCGCGATTACGTCATTCGGGCGTTGAACCGAAATAAACCCTTCGACCAATTCACGCTCGAACAGATTGCCGGTGATCTGTTGCCGGAGCCGACCGAGGAAGAGCTTATCGCCACCGGGTTTCACCGAAATACGCTCACCAACAATGAGGGCGGCACCAGTGACGAGGAGTATCGCAATGTGGCGGTCGTTGACCGGGTGAACACCACCATGGCCGTGTGGATGGGCACCACGATGGCTTGCGCGCAGTGCCATACCCACAAATACGATCCGATCACCCAGGAAGAATACTTCCGGCTCTTCGCCATCCTGAACAATACCGAGGACGCCGATCGGACGGATGAAAGTCCGCTGCTTCCCCTTTACACGGCGGAGCAGAAGCAACAGCGACAGCAATTGAACGAGCAGATTGCCCGGCTCGAGAAAATTACGCAGACCGCCACTCCGCAGTTGACCGCAGCACAGGCAGATTGGGAAAAGGGTCTTGCCCAAGATCTAAAATGGGACCTGGTCATTCCCACCAAAGTGAAATCCAAATCCGATGCCGTTGTGACTCGCAACCCGGACGGCGACATTCGCGTGGCCCGGGGCGGCAAGACGGACGTATACACGTTGGAAGCGCTGGTAACCGCGAACACGACGTTGACGGCGCTGCGTTTAGAAACATTGCCGGATGACGCACTGCCCGCCAAAGGCCCGGGTCATGCCGACGGGAACTTCGTGATCTCCCGAGTCCTCGCCACCATCACTCCACCGGCGGGAATGCAATTGTCCGGACGTTATCTGCGGATCGAGATTCCCGGGAAGGAGAAGATTCTCTCGTTGGCCGAGGTGCAGGTGTTCCAAGGTAGTAACAACATGGCGTTGGCGGGCGAAGCCACGCAGAGCAGTACGGCGTCCGATGGTCCCGCCAAACTTGCGATTGACGGCAACACCAACGGCAGGTTTGCCGAAGCCAAGTCCACGACCCACACGGAGACCTCGACCGATCCCTGGTGGGAATTGGATCTTAAAACAGTACAGCCCGTGGATCGGGTGGTTTTGTGGAACCGCACCGACGGAGAAACTGCCGCCCGGCTGAGTGGATTCAAACTGGCGTTGCTCGACGAAAAGCGGGAGCCGGTCTGGCAGCAGGAAGTGAAAGACGCCCCGAATCCCAATTCCGAGTTCGCCGTGAGCGGCACGCGCGCAATCACATTTGCGGCGACGTATGCCGACTTTGCACAGGAAAAGTTCGAGGCCAGCAATATCTTAGACAACAAAGATGTAAAGGAGAAGGGTTGGGCTATCGCGCCCCAGTTTGGTCAGGCCCACGCACTGACACTGGTTCCCAAGTCGCCCGTTGAACTCCTGGCCAACTCAACGCTGACGCTCACCATCGAGCAACTTTCCAAGCAGGAGTACGCCACGGTTGGCCGGTTTCGTTTTGCCACAACCGCCGATCCGCGCGCCGCTGAATACGGTCGGACCCCCGCTCCAATCCTGGCCATCCTCAAAAAAACCTCCGACGCGCGTTCGGACGCCGATCGTGGCGAGGTCACCCGGTATTACCTCACCGTCGCTCCAGCCTTGGCAACCGAGCGCGGGCAACTCGCCAGCTTGAGAAAGCAGGTTGAGGAACTGAAGCCCTACACGACAGTGCCGATCTTTCGCGAGTTGGCCGGAGACAAACGGCGCAAGACCCATTTGCAACACCGCGGCAACTTTCTCGATCTGGGGCAGGAAGTTACCGAAGGTTTGCCGCTCGCTTTTCAGCCCG
>JANOHH010000604.1:0-1333 GCA_031406395.1 Verrucomicrobiota bacterium
GGTGGTGGCTTCGATTGGGGGTTGCGCACCGCCATCTCCAATGCGTTCGGCACCAGCAAGCCCATCGTAGCCTACGAAGGCGGGCCGTCGATCTACAGCGATTATCTCGATGGCGGCGATGTTCGTGACGACGCCATCTCCACGTTCCTTGAACTGCTCAACCGCCAGCCGCAGTTCGCCGACATGTATCGCATTCATCTCAATCAAACCAAAGCCAAAGGCTTGCGCACGCACAGCGCGTTCGTGGATGTCAGTTCGTGGGGCAAGTATGGCCAATGGGGACACTTGGAATACGCAGATCAGAATCCGAACGCCGCCGTGAAGTGGAAGTTCATCCGCGACTGGCCGGTGGAGATCGCCGCGTTGCGGCAATGGGACGAACCCGTGGGCGCCCGACCTGCCTTCCTTACTTCGGACAAATTGCCGGCGGCCGTTTTCGGTCAGCCTTACTCCCAGGACATCATCGTCACGAACGGTAACGGAACGCTCACGCTCCAGCCCATTGATCAAACGCTCGTTGCCGGTCTGACCGTGACCAATATTGCCAGCAGCCCGCCGCGGCTACGCCTCACCGGCACGCCGACCGGCGTCGGGGAAAATTTTCTCTTCGCGCGCGTGCATGATGCCGATGGGGATCCGGCTTGGCGCACGTTTTACTTCAAGACGGTCGGTGGGCCGGGCACGATGTTGGAAAGCAACTTTGAAGGGACCAATCCCGCGCAGAATCTGCCTTGGACGCCGCGTTACGTCCTGCAAAAAGGACTGACCTATTCGGGTTGGGTAAAGGGTAGCGGCATCATTGCCACCGCTGGCAATGATGCGCTGGTCTGGTCGCAAAACATGCCAGCGGACGAAGCGAGTTCCACGCTGGCGCTCGCGATCAGCAACAATTCCTGGTGGCAGTTCACCCTCACACCCTCACACCCTCGCTGACCGCGCCGCTCGATCTGCGCAAGGCGGAAGTGCGCTTCACGATCCGCCGGCTGGATTATCAGTCCCCGCGCCGATACGCCGCGTTCACGAGCCTCAGCGGATTGACCAACGGCGCGCAGGTATTTGACACCGGCCACTTCACGGATGACACCGACCGCGAATTTGTTTTCGCCCTGCCGAACACCCCCACCTACTCCAACGTCACGAGCGCCGTCACGTTCCGCATCTGCGGTTACTCAGGCCAATATGGCGGACACAAGACCAGCCTGCGCGCCTTCAAGTTGAGCGCCGATCCCGCCCTGGTGCAGACCGCTTTCAATCAATGGAAATTTGATCACGGCCTCCCCGTCACTGCCACCGCAGATTCCGACGCGGACCACGACGGCATCCCGTTGCGCGT
>JANOHH010000608.1:0-5335 GCA_031406395.1 Verrucomicrobiota bacterium
GGCGCGGATTCATCTCCCTTCAGTTTCTTTAGCATCCTTCGGGCTTTACAGATGTTCTTCTGCACAAGTTTGTCATTCGGATCAATTCGCGCAGCTTTGGCGAGTCGAATAAGAGCGCAATTGTATTTCCCTTGTCCCATCAGGTGCGACCCTAAATTATTCAAAGCCCAAGTATCGTTAGGATTTGTTTGCAAGTATTCCTCGTACAAAGCCTGTTCGTGTTCCTCCTGTCCGGTCTTAAAATAAGAATGGGCTAGCTTGCAGACGATAGCATCAACCGAGTGTTTTAGTGAATAGCAACGCTCCAGATAGCCCGCAGCGAGCTTGTATTTGTGCTTGTGGAAATAGAGGTTTCCCAAGTTGTAAAGTGCCTTACCTGCTACAGGATTAAATTCGAGTTCCTGCTTGAAATACTTAATCGCCAGTGCTGACTCTCCAAGGTCGTCATAGCAAGCTCCCATATTGAGATTCACGCAGAGTTCGGTTGGGCAGAGTTTCTTGAGCCGCTTCCAATACTGCAAAGACCGGCGATATTGCTTGGCGTAATACAAGCCGTGCGCTACGTAGAACAAGGCCGTATCGTTGTTCTTTTCAATCGCCAAAACTTTTTTGGCAATAGTCATTGCGGCTTGGTAACGGTCTTTTTTGTAGAGCGCTGTCGCTTTGGCCAGCAGTTTTTTCATCGGGCGAAGATTTGGCGGATGACGGCTTGGATGGGGAGTTCTTCGATGTCAATATCGCGCAAGGGGAGTTCATCGAGCAGGGCCTTGCTGACAGGGCTGGCTTTTTTCATGTGCGTTTGACCTGGGGTTCGCCGCGCGCTCCGTGCCAAAACCGCAGGACATAGACCGTGTGCGTGTCGGGAAAGATTTCGTAGATGATGCGGTATGCACCGTGGATGATTTCGCGCACGGAAGGTTCGTTGATTTCCGGCACCAGCCGCCCGCGCTCGGGAAAATTTTCGGTGGAAAGTGCGCGGTTGATAAGTTCGTTGCCGAAGGAGCGCGCCCGGTCCGGGTTGTCTTTGGCGATGAAACGAACGGCACCCTCCAAGTCCTCCAGCGATTGCGGAGTGAGGATTACTTTGAAGCCCATGCCACGACGAGTTTCTTGGCATCTTCCGCCGGGATACCTTCGCCGCGCCGGGCTTGTTCGCGGGCGGTTTTGATACCCGCGAGCAATTCAATTTCGCGGGCGATATCCAGGAGCGAAACGTCGTCCGGCAAACGCTGAACCAGATCGGCTACCAGTTCTTTATTGCTCACGGCGGAAAAGTGGCATGGCGAAGGGTGGAAAGCAAGGGTTGGGCATCGTTGTTACCGCTCAAAATGCTGGCGGATGACGTCTTCGATGGGGACTTCCTCGATGTCAATGTCGCGCACGGGGAGTTCGTCGAGCAACGCCTTGCACACGGGGATCACACGGTCGCGTTTGACCTTGAGCTTGATGCTGCCGGGCGTGTGTTCCACGAGTTCGCCGTATTTGGCCAGGCTGTCCTTGGTGCAAGCATCCGCGCCGTCGCATTGAATGGTGATGAGCTTGAAATCGGCGAACCGGTCCACGACTTCGCTCAGCTTGCCGTCGAAGGAGATTTTGCCGTGGTCAATGATGATGACGCGTTCGCAGAGGGCCTGGATGTCGGCCATGTAGTGGCTGGTCAGCAGGATGGTGGTCTTTTGGGTGGTGTTGTAGCGCTTGAGGAATTCACGCACAACCTTCTGCGAAACCACGTCCAGACCGATGGTCGGCTAGTCGAGGAGCAGGACCTTGGGCTGGTGCAGCAGCGAGGCGATCAGCTCCATCTTCATGCGTTCGCCCAGGGAAAGCTCGCGGACGCTGACATTGAGTTTCTCACGGACGTTGAGCATTTCGGTCATCTCCGCCACGGTGCGTTCGAAGCGGTCCTGCGGAATGCCATAAATCTTCGCGTTCAACTCCAGCGATTCACGCGCAGGCAAATCCCACCAGAGCTGGTTTTTGTTTCCGAGCAGCAAAGCGAACTGGCGGCGATAGGCGTCCGCACGTTCCCACGGCACATGGCCGAGCACACGGGCTTCGCCACGACTGGGATAGAGCAGGCCGGCGAGCATTTTGAGTGTGGTGGTCTTGCCCGCGCCGTTCGGGCCGAGGAAGCCGACCAGTTCGCCGGGTTCGATCGTGAAGTTGACGTTGTCCACCGCGACGGTTTGATCGTATTGGCGTTTGAACAAGCCGCGAATCGCCCCCGCGAAGCCGGGCTGCTTCTTGTAGGTGCGGAACGTCTTGGTCAGACCGCTGACTGCGATTGCGGGCATGGGGGGAAGTCTAAAGTTTAAAGTCCGGAGTCTAAAGGCAAAAACTCCGGCTCACACCATCGGCGCGGACCAAACCATCGCGTGCGCTTCAGCCACGGCTTTGTGCGTGACCTTGCCGCCCATCACGTTGATGCCACCCAGCAACGAAGATTGTTTGTGGCAGGCTTCCGCGAGGCCAAGGTCCGCCAGGGTTTCCACGTAGCGATACGTCACGTTCGTCAACGCTTGCGTGGCGGTGCGCGCATAGGCGCCGGGCATATTTGCCACGCAATAGTGGGTTACGCCTTCCTCGACGTATACCGGGTTTTGATGCGTGGTGGCGCGCGAGGTTTCGGCGCAACCGCCCTGGTCAATCGCGATGTCCACCAGCACGCTGCCGGGTCGCATCCGCGCGAGCATTTCGCGATTGATCAGCTTGGGGGCCTTGGCCCCCGGCACGAGCACGGCGCCGATGAGCAAATCCACCTCCGGCAACAAATCCATGAGGTGCGCCTCGCTGGAGTAGAGGGTATGCGCCGTGTGAAGCGTGATGTCGAGAAAGCGCATGCGCTCCAAGTCCACTTCCAGAATCGTCACGTCCGCGCCGAGGCCCTGAGCCATGCGCGCGGCGTTGATGCCGGACGAACCGCCGCCCAGCACCACGACTTTCCCCGGCAGTACGCCCGGCACGCCGCCCAACAGCACACCGCTGCCACCGAAATGTTTCGCCAGAAAGTAGCCGCCCACGAGCACGCTCATGCGCCCGGCAATTTCGCTCATCGGTTCGAGGAGCGGCAGGCGTTTGTTCACTTCGATGGTTTCGTAGGCGATGCAGGTTGCGCCGGATGTGAGGAGCGCCTCCGTGAGGGGTCTACTCGCGGCGAGGTGGAGGTAGGTGAAGAGCAGTTGCCCCGGACGGAGCAAAGAATATTCAGCTGACAACGGCTCTTTGACTTTCACGATCAGGTCGGCCGGTTCAAACACGCCGGCGTGGGAGTCCACGAGTTTAGCCCCGGCGCGTTCGTATTCGAGGTCGGGATAGCCCGCGCCGATCCCGGCGCCGCGTTCAACCAGGACCGTGTGGCCGCGCTTGATGAGTTGATACGCGGCGGAAGGCAGCAGGGCCACGCGGTATTCGTGATCTTTGATCTCTTTCGGGATGCCGATGATCATAGGGGGAAGCTTTGATTGTCGTCGACGGCCGATTCGGCGCTCGGGGTGGCGGAGGAAATGTCGGCGATGGCAACGGGGTTTGTTTCCGCCGCGGTCGGTGGCGCTGCAGCGGTGGGCGTTGGCAGAGTGGCCGCGGTGGGCGCATTGAGAGTGGGCGTCGGCAACGGCTCGTCGCCCGAACTCGGTCTCGCTAATTCCATGACGGCCGGCTGGTTCACTTTTATTCCGTCGGTTGAGCGGCTCGTGGCCACATTTTCCAATCGTGCCGGGGTGCGACTGACCAGGGCGAGCATGGTGACCGATGCAGCCGCCGATTTTTCAGCGGCTTGAATGCGCGCAAACTCACCCAAGACCTCCGCCCGCATGGGTTCATCGCGCGTGATCAATTCCTGGCCATGCGTGGCGCGCATGGCGAGCAGAATGTGATGACAGTTGATGGATTCGAGCGGCCGGGACGGGGCATAGGCAGGTTCCACACCCGCAATCTCCACCACCAGCCGCGCCGCCAGCAGGGTTTGCAATACCTGTTGCGCCAACCGGCTCGGCACGCCCAGTTCCTTGGAAATGACCTGGATGGTCGCCGGTGGCAGGCCGTGTTGAAACCGCTGCCCGATGCACGTCATCAAGCGCAGCGCCACGAACTCCCGTCCGCGCTGGTTCACATTTTCCGCGAGTTTATCCTGCAAGTAGGCCTCTCGATTCTGGAAGGCGTACGCCATTTGCGCGCCGAACAGGAGGATGAGCCACGAGATATAAATACCCGCCATGAACACGGGCACGAGGCCGAGGCTGCCGTACATCTTGCTGTTGGTCACGACGCGCGAAACGTAGAGGAAGCCAAACACATTGTTCAAATGCCACAACGATCCGGCGACCACGCCGCCGAACAATGCCGCACTGAACCGGACCTTGGTGTTGGGCACCAGTTGATACAGCAACGCGAACGTGAGCCACAGCATCACCAACGGCAACAGTTTGAAAAAGAGACTCCCGAAGAACGGCATTTCCCCAATGGTACTCTTGGTGGTTTGCAAATACGGCCCGCTGGCCAGCCCGAGGGCACTCGCCAGCAGGAGCGGGCCGAGTGAAATCACCGCCCAATACTGGATAATGCGGACGAACCAGTTGCGCCCCCGGGTGACCCCCCAGATGTCGTTAAAAGTCTCTTCGACGCGGCTTAGCATCGTGATCGCCACAAAAATCAGCAGGATCATGCCGGTGACGCCCAGCGTGCCGCTGCGGGTGTTCTGGACGAAATCAAAAATATATTTTGCCGCCTCCTTTTGCGCGGCGACAACCCGAACTTCCTTGATGGGTGCGGGCGAGTTTGTTGCGACAGCGGTAGAGGTGGTCCCGACTTGCGGTAGCCCTCCTGTTGCAGCATTGGTCGCTGGGTCCTCCAAACGGGCATTGGTCGCGCTTCGGTTCGAATTTGTCAGGGTCAAGTCTATGGACGAAGTGACGTCGGGGTTGGTGGCGGCTCGCGGCGCTTGGGCATCAGCCGGCGCCGGCGGAATGACACTGTCCACGAATTGCTGGATGAACTGCTCGATGCGCTGCTGACCTTCTGATTTCAGCAGGCTGCTTGTAACGCTCAAGGCCACCGCGAGCAGAGGAATCATCGCCAGCAGGGTGGAATAGGAAAGCGCCGAGGCGCGTACGGGACAGCGATTGCGAACGAAACTCCGGCCCACGAGCGCCCAGAAGTGCGCGAATTTTTCCAATTTGGAAACGCCAGTCTCCAACAGCGGCTCATCGGCACCTTCGGCGGGATCGCCGGTGACGATGCGGATAAGGCGGGAAAGGGTAATCTTCGACATGACGCGCCGTCACGCTAACAAAGTGCGAGGGCAAGTCAACCGGCGCGGGAGGAAGGGATTGGGGAAGTG
>JANOHH010000612.1:0-4760 GCA_031406395.1 Verrucomicrobiota bacterium
TGGAAGAACCCCGGCGACTCAGGCGGGCCAACGAAAATCGAATGGCAACTCCCCCCCGGGGTTTCCGCCGGCGATATCCAGTGGCCGCTTCCCGAAAAACTGACCATCGAAGGCCTGACCACCTACATTTACCACGATGAAGTCATGCTGCTCGTGTCGCTCAAACTCGCGGCGGACTTGAAACCTGGCCCGCTGGAACTGAAGGCCAATGTTTCATGGCTCGAATGCGACAAGCTCTGCCTGAAAGGCGACGCCAGTGTGACCGCCTCGCTGGAAATCGCGGCTGAGCCGAAAGTCTCTGCGGTGGCAACATTGCTGGAGTCGGCGCGCGACAAACTCCCGAAACCGGCCAACGGTCTCTCCGCCCGGGGCGGATGGGAGAAACCAGCGGCCGGCGATTCGCGACCACTCATTCTCGAATGGTCAACGACCGCCCCGGTCAGCGAACCAGATTTTTTCCCCGATTTGTACGATGCCTTCGAAGTGCAATCCGCGACCGAAATTGTTTCCGCAGGCCCCGATAAGATTAGCTTGCGCAAGGGGGTGAAAAAGTTTGAAGGCAATTGGCCGACCGCAATCTCAGGACTGTTGATTCAAAAGTCCGGCGGCACACGGCAAGGTTTTTCTGTAACCCTCCCGATTGCGAGCAACCTGAGCGGTGGCACTGAATCCTCGGCCAAGCCAACCGCTGCTTCCCTGACCGCCGGACCAAAGTCGCTTTGGCAAATGCTGCTCTACGCCTTCATCGGTGGATTGATTCTCAATATCATGCCGTGCGTGCTGCCGGTGATCGCGCTGAAAATTCTTGGCTTCGTCGGCCAGGCGAAGGAAGCGCCGGGGCGCGTGCGCAAACTGGGATTGATTTACGCCGCGGGTGTGGCCGTCTCCTTTCTCGTGCTGGCAGGATTGGTTATCGGCGTCAAAGCCGCCGGACACCAAGCCGGTTGGGGCATGCAATTCAGCAATCCGCAATTCATCATTATTCTCACCACGCTCGTCACGCTGGTCGCACTGAACTTGTTCGGGGTCTTTGAGGTCACGTTGGGCGGCGGCGTAATGAGCGCGGCGGGCGGACTGGCGTCCCAGCACGGGGCCGCGGGCGCGTTCTTCAATGGCGTGCTGGCGACGATTCTCGCCACACCGTGCACCGCTCCGTTCCTGGGCGTGGCGCTCGGCTTCGCCTTCGCGCAACCGGCGGCGATCATCGCGCTGTTCTTTTTGACCATCGGCGCGGGACTCGCGGCGCCCTACGTGGTGTTGAGCTGGCAACCGGCGTGGCTGAAGTTTTTGCCCAAGCCCGGCGCCTGGATGGAGAACTTCAAAATCGCGATGGGCTTCCCCATGCTCGGCACGGCGGTGTGGCTGGCGAGTCTGACCGTGACGTTTTACGGGGAGCGGACCTGGTGGCTGGGAGTTTTTCTGGTCTTCATCGGCGCGGCCGCGTGGGTGTTCGGCCATTTTCTTCAACGCGGTGAAAAACGGCGCGGTCTGGCGGCGGCAACCCTCGGCGCATTGCTTTTGACGGGTTACCTCTGGCCCCTCGACGCGCAACTCCGCTGGCGTTCACCCGAGAAAAACCCCAACGCGGGCAGCTCGCTTAAACATGCGCCGGAAGGTTATGCCTGGCAACCTTGGAGCCCCGAAGCCGTCGCCAAGGCCCGGGCCGCTGGGAAACCGGTGATCGTGGACTTCACCGCCAAATGGTGCCTGACCTGCAATCTCACCGTGAAGCCCGCACTGGAAAAAGAACTTGTCACCAAGAAACTTGGCGAGCTCGGTGCCGTGGCGTTGCTCGCCGATTACACTGAATATCCACCCGAGATCACCAAGGAATTGGCGCGATTTGAACGCGCCGGTGTGCCGCTCGTGTTGGTTTATCCGCGCGACGCCACGAAACCGCCAGTGGTTTTGCCCGAGCCGTTGTCATTTAGCGCGGCGAGTTACAGCGAAACGATTCTGGAAGCTTTGGCCACGGCTGGGAAATAATTGTTCTCGTTCGTTTACCAGCGTTGGCATCTAACGCTCCTCGCCACTGGATTTGATTTGGGCTGGCGGAGCGGCGTGCCACCCCCAGAAGCCACGCCCGCCCCGCCTCGCACTGCCCAACTGAACTCACCAAGATCATCCACCAAACACCCAACCAACCGTAATTGTGAGAACACTTTAGCCCAAGCACTTTTCTCCTCAACCCAGTGCGTACCTCATCGTGCCCCCAAGGAATTACCGGGGCGCGCGACGACTTCGCTTGATCAAGATCGCAACGGGTAACTCTCCACCTCCCGCCCGGAGCGAACAAAGGATGAAGATTACGAACGACGGAGCTTGGGCTGGCACTTCTGCCAGTTCTTTGGCTAAATTCCGCCGTGCCGCGCCGAACCCATTCCCGTCTGCCTGCCGCTCATCGAGGGCGGGGCGGAAAATTTCTCTGGTGGCTGGCGTTACTCCTCCTTGGTGTTGGCAGCTGGGTTTGGTGGACTTCCGATGTCAGGCGGAAGCCCGCGCCGATCCATAGCCCGGCTCCCGAAATAGTGCCACAACCTTCCCCTACCCCACCGCGAACCAACGCCCCCGTCAAGATTGTCCCAGCGCCGATAAAGCAAATTCCTACGACGCCAGCTACCCCAAATGTGCGCGCTGTTGCGTCCGTTCCACTTCCAGCGACTACACCCACGTCCACCAGTTTTCCGCGACCACCACGTGACACGTTGGAAACACAAATCGCCCTCACGCGCCTCGCCATTTCTTCCGGCTCGATCGACGGTGTGAACGGATCGCAAACCCGCGCTGCCCTGGCCGCATTTCAGAGTAGGGCTGGACTGTCCACTTCGGGAGGATTGGCTGCACCAACACAAAATATCCTAAACTTGGATTCCCCGCCGCTCACAACTTACACGGTGGCGAGCAACGACCTCGCGCGCCTGCAGCCACTGAGTAAAACCTGGCTCGGTAAATCAGAACAGACCGCGCTCGACTACGAAACCATCCTTGAGCTCGTCGCGGAAAAAGGCCATGCCTCGCCGAACCTGATCCGCCGGATTAATCCGAGCGTCAACTGGACCAACGTGGCCGTCGGCGCGGAATTGCAAATCCCCGCGGTTGAATACCCGCCGCCGGCCAAAGCCGCCTTCGCCACCATTCGACTCGGCGAAAAGCATCTGCAGGTATTTGATGCCCGCACGAATTTGCTCGCGCATTTTCCCTGCAGCATCGCCGCGCGCGTGGAGAAGCGGCCAGCCGGCGAGCTGCATGTGACCGCGATCGCGCCCAACCCGAATTATACTTTTGACCCCGAGGTGTTTCCTGAATCCGAGGAAGCCCGCCAGATCAAAACCAAACTAATTCTGCCACCCGGCCCCAACAATCCGGTCGGCACCGCCTGGATCAGCCTCGACAAATCCGGCTACGGGATGCACGGCACGCCGGGCCCGGAGCAGGTCGGACGCACGGAATCGCACGGTTGCTTCCGGCTGGCGAACTGGAACGCGGAATATCTGGTCAAGCTCGTGTGGGTGGGAATGCCGGTTTATGTCGAACTCTGATTGCGGGCTCACCGCAAAAACAGCTCCGCCGCCGCGTCCGCAAATCGCAGCCCGCGGTTCGTGAGCCGGAATGCATCCGTGGAGATTTGTCCCCAGCCGCGCTGCACGCACGCGGTCATGTCCGCCGACCATTGCTCGCGCAAATCGTAACCGGTCGTTCGCTGGAAATCCTCGAATGGCCAGCCCGCCGTCGTCCGCAAACCAAAAGCCGCTGTCTCACCCGCCCGCGCCAGCGGGGCCAGTTCCTCGCGCGATTCGATGGCCCGCTTTCCCTTTTCCAATTGCTCGCAATAGAGCTGCGTGTTGGACCAATTCTTCGTCCGAACGCCGCGCACGTAGCCCGTAGCACTGGGACCGAGCCCGTGGAAATCAGTGCCGCGCCAATAGTTCAAGTTGTGCTTACACGCGTGGGACGGGGCGGTGAAGTTTGAAGGCGCAGGATTGGCCACCGCGTCCTTTGCAAAATTGGCGATTTCGTATTGATGGAAGCCGCAGGCCGCAGCACGCTCCACGAGTTCATCGTACATAGCGCAGGCGAGATCCTCATCCACGTCGAATTCCCGCGCTTTGAGTTGGGCGTAGAGCGGCGTGTCCTCTTCGTAGATGACTTCGTAACTCGAAAGATGTTCACTGCCCATCGCCATGGCTTCCGCAAGCGTAGCGCGCCAGATTTCCATCGTCTGACCGGGAATTGCGAACATGAGGTCCACGTTCACGTTGTCAAAGCCGGCTTGCCGCAGCAAGTCGAACGAGCGAAAAACCATCTCCCGCGAATGAACGCGCCCAAGCCGGTTGAGCAAACCTTCATCCAATGACTGCACGCCCATCGAAATGCGGTTCACGCCGAGCGAGCGCAGCAGCTTCGCCTTGTCGAGCGAGACCGTGGCGGGATTGCATTCAATGGTGAATTCCTCGGCAACGAGCAAACCGAGACGACTCATCGCGTGCAGCAGCATCTCCCACTGGCGCAGGTTTAGGATCGACGGGGTGCCACCTCCGAAAAAGATGGTTTTCGGCTGCAACTCCGGGGCGACCAGTTCCAGCTCCCGAATGAGAGCATCGACGTAGCGGTTAATCAGTTCACCGCTGGAGGCTTCCGAGAAGAAAGCACAGTACTCGCACTTCTGCGCACAAAAGGGCACGTGAACATAGAGACTACTTACGTGCGCCGGGATGCCCGCCGTGGTCACCGCGGCGCCCGTCGTGCCCGTGGTGATGGCC
>JANOHH010000616.1:0-2371 GCA_031406395.1 Verrucomicrobiota bacterium
CTGGAGTTCTCGGTCAATACCTTTTGGTTAATAACGATGTCCATCGTTACCACGCCGATCAAAACCCCAGCGTCAATCAAATCCAAAAATCGTTTGGTATTTTTCCACTCCACATCTCTCCCAAATCGGTCCCAATTTTCAAAGCAGAGGCAAACGGGTACTTGGATTTTCCCCCTCTTAACCTCGTCAATGAATTTCCCCAGTACCGTCTCGTTGTCGAAGTTCTTACCCGTGAAACTTGACCCAACATACTCCATCCTTTTCACGACGTTCAACTTGTGCCGCTTGATGAAGTCCAACACTTCTGCCGATTCGGATTGTCGGGTCAATCCGTCCTTGCTGCCCTTGTTTTGCTTGCCCGAACTGACTCGGTTGTATAGATACGTTTTCACGTTATTCCTTTGATTCTACTGTGAATTCCACAATTTGCAAAAATTACCAAATCGCCACGCTGCTCTACTGCTTCAACGAGCGCGATGAAATACTCCTGCTCGAACGCGCGCAGCAGCCCAACCTTGGCTTCTGGAGCCCGTGCGGCGGCAAACTCAAGACCGACATCGGCGAATCGCCCTACGTTTGCGCCGCCCGCGAGGCGCACGAGGAACTTGGACTGTTTTTCGCCCCGACTGATTTCCACTTGGCCGGCCTCGTAAGCGAACACGGTTTTCAAGGCCAAGCGCACTGGCTCATGTTTTTGTTCGAACTGAAACCGAAGCTGAAGCAACTCCCGCCGCCAATGAGCGAAGGCCGTTTTCAATTCTTCCCGCGCGCCGCACTGGATGGCCTGCACATCCCACAGACCGACCGCGAACGCATCTGGCCATGGTTCTGGCAATATCGCGGTGGGTTCTTTGCCGCGCACTGCCATTGCCATCTCGACGGTCGCAACGACTGGACGCTCGAAGAATCAACCGTAGGAGACGACGTAAGGAGACTCTAAACAATCCTGTTTGAAATTTGATTAGAGACTCCTCACGTCGTCTCCTACAAACCAAATCGAGGCAACGACTGGACGCTGGAAGAAAGCCGGACGGCGAAGATCGCATGACGAAACATTTGTACCTTTGTCGGGACGTGTTAAAGGTTTCCTTCTAAACCAGAACTAGGCTGGACAGAAACTTATGGCCAGAATACTGTCGCAGCCATGAACTAGGATAAGTTGCAAAACGTGCCGCCCATTTCATGTTGACCACATTTACCCCCTTGAAGAAATCAATTGCTATAGTTCTCCTTTTGTTAGGTGCTGTTGAGGTTTTCTACGGTGTCATCTTCGGACGTGGACGCATCTACGCATACGAGGCTTCATTTTCACAGGACATGGGATTCTCACCCGAGAAGTCGCGAACCTTCCTTCACTATATTGATGCGTTTAAGGACCAGTGGCACATCGTTGCGTGGTTCGGGGTGTTGACCATTGCAGCGGCAGTATTGCTTCTTTTGCCAGACAAGAAGCGAGTATGACATATCTGTGGTCAGTACCGAGATAGGCTGCAAATTTCCCCCCAGAAAACTTCCCCGCTGACTTGGTTCATCGCCCTGCTCCCACCGCTGGCCAGTCGTTCCGCGCCGCCCTTCCCCGGAGCGCGGTTGTGTGCGGAGCACCAGCCGCAGCACATTCGCCTACCCGAGCCGTGCAAATCATCCCAGCCGTCGGTCCTTAGCCACGCGCTGCGACTGGTCTTTCAGACACAGTCGCGTTCCGTTTGTTTCGCACCTGAATTGTAATTCTTCGTTCTACCTTCTGCATTGTTTGTCCACGGACGATCCGATCATTGACCTGCACAGCGACGCGCATTTCACGGGCGAGGCGTTGCGGCAGGCGGCAGCTTGCTTTGGCGGGCGCCGCAACTTATGCTGGCGCCGCCGTGAAACAACCGTTCATCAACGTCGAGGAAAAGATTGACCGCTTCGTCGGTCGGCGCACGCAGACGCCGGATAGTTGGCAGGCGGGGATGCAATTGCAGGCGTTGGGGGTGGAACTGCACAAATCTTTCAAGCATCGCTGGATGCCCAAGGGCGTTTATCGTTTCAAAACCCACGAGGAGGCGGACGCATGGATGACCAAAATACTGGCCCGGAGCGGGCTGCCGAAAAACTGATCAGCCATCCGCCGACACAGTCGGACTTGGTTGGCCTATGCCGGGAATTGAACCAACGAGGAGCAAAGTATGTTGTAATCGATGGTCTGGCCATCATTGCCGCTGGACATCCCCGGATGACCGCTGACGTCGATTTGATCAACAAGGCCTACGTCTATGCATCGCGTATGCACGAAGGGCAGCTCCGCAAGAGTGGCGATCCTTACTTCATTCATCCGGTGAGCGTTGCACACATTATCGCGGATATGCGGCTCGACGGCTCGAGCGTATGC
>JANOHH010000618.1:0-5676 GCA_031406395.1 Verrucomicrobiota bacterium
TGCTGTTCAAATACGCCGACGCGTTGCGCAAGAAAGCGCCGGAGTTGGGACTCCAGGATGCCGATATTACGCTGAAGCTCGACAAGCCGGAGCTGCGCGTCGAGATCGATCGCGAGCGCGCCGCCAATCTGGGCGTGGACACCGAGGATATCGCGAGCGCACTGCGCATCATGGTGGGCGGCGACGATCGCGTCACCCGCTTCCGCGACGAAGCCATGAACGAGGATTACGACGTGCAGGTGCGGTTGAAGCCGGACGATCGCCAGGATGCGGTCGGCATCGCGCAGTTGTTTGTGCCGCGCCAAAACGGCGGGCTCGCGCGCCTCGACAATCTGGTGCGGCTTGTTCCCACCAAGACCGCCTCGCGCATTGACCGGCTCGATCGGCAACGCCAGGTTAGCCTGCGCGCTGCCGTCGCGCCTGGTTATGCCCAAGCCGACCGCATCGCCGCCTTGCGCGCCGAGGTGGACAAGTTGGGCCTTCCGACCGGCTACTCAACGCGGGTCTCCGGACGTGCGCGGGAATTGGAAACCACCTTCCACGAGTTTCTTTGGGCGTTTCTGCTGTCGGTCATTCTGATGTACATAATCCTCGCTTCGCAGTTTGAGAGTCTTGTGCATCCGTTCACCATCCTGCTGTCGCTGCCACTCTCGGTGCCGTTTGCCTTCGTTTCGCTACTGATCGCGAACCAAACAATCAATCTGTACTCCGCACTGGGCTTGCTGGTGCTGTTCGGGGTAGTGAAAAAGAATGCGATTCTGCAGATCGATCACATGAACAAGCTGCGCGCACGGGGGATGGACCGGCTCGCCGCCATTCTGCAAGGCAACCGCGAGCGGTTGCGCCCGATTCTGATGACTACCATGACCCTAATCGCTGGCATGTTGCCCCTGGCCCTCGGCGCCGGGCCGGGCGCGGAGGAGCGGCGTGCGGTGGCCGTGGTGGTGATCGGCGGTCAGGCGTTGTGCCTGCTGCTGACGCTGATCGTGACGCCGGTGGCGTATTCACTCCTCGACGATGTTGCGCAGAAGTTGCGATGGCGGCATTGGCGCATCGAGCCGGAAAAAGCTAACGGGACGACTCCAGCTTGAGCCGATTCCAGCGCGGCCAAAGAGTGCCGGTCGCACCTGGCGCGAAAAACTCGCAAGCCAACGAGAAAGAATGCGCCGCGAAGTTGAGCGGTTTGACTCGCTGCCAAACTGGGAATTTGGTAGCGAGCACGGGAATCGGCCTGGCTTTTCAGAGCACTTTGCGACCATCCTGACCAAATTGGAGGATCACAAGTTCAGCCGACCTATGCGGGCAATTTGTCAGTCAATAATTCTCTGAAGCGATCTGGTTGGCATAGCGCAAAGCGCGCAAGCAAGGCGTAGCTTCTTTGCGCCCTCATTGGTTCAGCAAAGGTGGTTCTACGAACTACGGTGCAATGAGCTTCTGAAATTCCGGCTGGTTGCGCAGTGGGTTCAAGCGTCCGTCCTTAGTGGCCTCGGCGCGAAGGTCCATGGCGGCGGGATTGGTCGCTCGCCGGGCGGTGCTGATTGTGATGGCATTCGAAATGGCAGTCAGGCTGGCCGCAGGTTGGCCCAGACCGCAGCGCAGCGCGGCGAGGTCATACCAAGCTTCGGCGTTGGCGGGCAGCAACTGCACCATTCGCGCCATGGTGGCTTCGAGTTTCGGCAGATTGTTCATCTGCTTGAAGAGGTCAGCCACGGTAAGGAGCGCACCGGTGTCGACGCGGGGATTAACGACGATGCTATCGAGGACTGCGAGACCGCGCTCAAACTGTTGGGCTTGCAAATAGTTCACCGCCAAGCTCAGTGCGGCCTGGAAGTTGGTCGGATTGGCGCGGACTTCGGCCTCGAGCTTCAGCAGGCCGCCCTGGTCAAGGGTGTGCTGTTTCCAGCTCTTTAATTGCCCAATGAGGCCGGCGATTTGTCCATTGTAGGGATCCAATTTCAGCGCCGTCTCAGCGACCATCAGGGCGTCATCGATGCGCGGGGCAATCGAAGCCGGCGGCTGGATCAACAGGTTGATATAGCGAAACACGGCTTCGGGGCTGTAAGGACAAAACGCGAACGCTTGCCGGAAGGTGAAGTCGGCTTCCTTGTAAATGCGGCGGACCTCCGCCTCGTTTCGGGGGCGATAGGCCGCCGGGGGCGGGCTGACGGGGTTGATGCGCCAGGCATACATGCCGCCAATGGAACTGCGAAGCTTGGAGAACGCCTTCTGGCCCTGATCGTCGCGGGCGAACTTGCGCTGACCGGCGGTCAACCCGCTCCAGTCGTGGCGCAAATAAACCTTCTCGACGAAGGCCACAATGTTGCTGACGGGGGTGTCGTAGGTGATCCTGTTGCCGATCAAGCGCTCGGAGTATTGCGACCAGAATTCGTGATCCTTCTCGAATACCTCTTCCGGCAGCGTCGGGAGCGGCTGGCGGTTGATTTTCATGATGATCCCGAACGGGGTCAGGTGGGGATACATCCACTCCAGGGGAAAACTTTCCTCGACGAAGAATTCATTGGTGGGATTTTTGTCAAACATGACCTTGGTCAACAAGCCGTTGATGGCCATGACCGCTACTTGGCCGGAAACTTGCACGCGGTTCTCCACGATTTTCACATCCTCGCCGGGCCGAATCTGGCGCGGCTCGTTCGGGAATTGCTGGTCATGGTGCAGGCGGCGCTGGGCGTCGCCCAAATATTCCTGGAAGCATTGCTGCGAGTCCTGTGGGGAGGCGATATACATTTCCCGATCCGGGTAAACGCCCCCGGGGCTGACGGCGATTTCCTTGGGAAAAGCGGCTTCGATGAGTTGACGGTTCAGCCGGACGCGGGTGAAGCTCTGGGGGGTTTCCAGAATGAACGCCGCGAGTTGCGGCGTGAGGGGAACGCCGCTAGTCCGGAGTTGGGTTTGCACTTGCTCCGCTTGCTTCGCCAAATCCGCATCGATCATGGCGAGCCGCTGTTTGACCTGCGTCTCGGCCGCTTCCAACCGTTGCACGGCCTGCGGGCCGAGTTGCGCCGCCCGTGTCTTCTCGTTTTGAATGGCTTCCCATTCGAAAATGGCGCTCCACCGGGTGGCAACATTGGTGGCCATCAACTTGTCGTCGTAGAGACCTTTTTCAATGACCTGGTTTAGTTCTTTGGCGAGTGCACGGCCCAGCCCGCTCGCGTTACCCTCGGCGAGCAAGCTGCGGGTCTCGGGCGAGAGGGCGTCGGCGAGTTGTTTGGCAAACGTGTTGGTGGGCTGGCGCAGTTTGCCGGCTAATGCGGTCAAATCCAGAAAATCCTTTTCCGAGAAAAATGAACTGCCGACGCGCCGGTCTTTCTCAATTTTTTCACCGATGCCGGTGAAAAGCCGGTCAAGGGACGACGCGGCCCGCGCCACGATATTGGTGGTCCAGTTCTTTTCGCGCTCGGCGGTGCTGCGCAGGATTTCTTGAAAGAAGGGGGTGTCGAGGCCCCGCACCTTTTGAGCGCTGCGATGGTAATGGGCACGAATGTAATTCAGATACGTGCCATCTGCGAGCGCGTTCTGCGTGATGACATAGACGTCTCGGCGGTCAAAGTTTGGGTCGCGGGGTTTGCAATCGGGCGGGGTAAAGCTCTCGGCGAAAACCATGTAAGTCGGACAAAAACGGCCCGGATCGGTACCGCCGTACAAAATCGCGTCTCGGGTCATCTCCGGATAAATCGGTTTACCGTCCGGGAGTTTGAACGGCGGACTGAACATGTCGTGACCAAACCAGTAGCCAAACAGGTGGTCGCGTTGTTCGTTGTCGGCCCAATGCGACATGTACGACTGGAGCGGCACCAGGGCGAAGATAGCCAGGGTAAGAGCGAGCGGCGCGCGGTTTTTCCAGAGCACCATGCCAGCGAGGAAGAGCAGCGTCAGCCCGAGCAACAGGAGGTTGGCTAGCACGGGCAAGGCAAATTGGCCCGGCTCAAAAGCTTTGAATAACGTAGTGACAAAGGTGGCCACGCCGCCAAGGGAGATTTTTTCACCCATCACGATAACGAGCGTCAATCCGAACGAGAACAGCAGCAAGGTGGCCGCGATGGCGCGGAAGACGGGGCGATCGCGCTCTTGTTTCTGACGATTGGAGAAAAAGAGACAGGCGGCAGCAATCAATACGGCGATGACTTTGGCGAAAGCGAGCATGGCTGGCGCATCCGTGCCAATTTCGGCGTTGGCGGAAACGATGGCGCCGAACTTTGCGAATCCGCCCGCCGCGGACTCCGCTGCGGTCAGAGTCGAACTTCGGAACAAGACAACGGAAATGAGCAGGCAGACCAATCCGATCCCGGTCAGAGCGAAGGTGGGCTTGAGGTTGTTTTCCTCGGACGCCGACGAGCGCAGTAACTGGAACGCGGCCAACCCGAGGCTGGCCGAGGTCAGGGCGACGAAAACGACTTTGACAAGGCCGTTCATGAAGAGATTAGAGCCGGCGACCGCGGGGTCGGTGAACTGGGAATAGGTTTCCACCGCCAAGGAATAGAGCGCAAGATCCACGGCGACGATGCCCAGGACAATGCCGGCGCGGCGGACGGCTTGGTAATGCGTGGCCAGCGAAGCCGCCAGCAGGGCCATGCCGTAGCCGACGGCGAGCGAAACCAGAACGTGCGATGCCGTGAAGAAAACCCGGATGAGTTCGCGGGCCTGCCGGTCCGGCGGCGGGTTCAAGAGGAAGACGAGCATCGGTCCGAGGCAGATAAAGATCGCAGCGACGCCGATGATCCAACTCCGTTCGCGCTTCTGCATCTGGCGATAATAAAGGAAGACCCCGACGGCGATCAGGATGCAGACGAGATTGAATTCGTTATCCAGACCGTCGAGGTACATGAGCAACTGTTTGCTGTAGGTCGTTCCGAGGCTGATGAACCAATCCAAGCCCTCGCCGGTGCCGTTCGTCGGGCTGATTTTCTCATATTGCCCGCGGGTGAAGGCGTGGATGAATCCCTCCAGCGTTCGCGGATATCCCCACTGCATCGGCGGATTGCTCATGCCGGCCACCGCCATGTACAGATAGAAAGACATGCCGAAGGCGAAGGCCAGGCCGGAACCGACGGTGACGAGCCAGTCTCCGGAACGGCGGGACTGGTTGATCATCAACGAGTCGTAGGCTGCGTACAATCGTAGGGCGACCAACACCCCCAAAGCCAGGATCGGAAGAGCTTTGGATGGTTCCCCGGCGATGAGGAACAATAACGAGGCCAATATCACGGCGGCGCCGCCGACATACCCACTCACGTCGCGTTTTTCGCGCACGGAGATGTAGGTCCAACCCGCGATGGAAGCCAGGCCGACGATGTTGAAAAAGATGTAAACCATCTTGTTGCCGGCCAGCAACGACGGGCCCATCGCCAGCAGCGCTAGATAAATGACCACGTTCCAGAACAGGAACTCCCGGCCCAGCCGGGGTTTTACCGCGAGAATCAATATTTCCAGCCCCATCGCGATCGGGAGCAGGGATTGGTGATTATTGACGCAGATGCCGTACATGAAGAAGGCCAGGAGCAGATAGCGGTTCTGATGCGGGGCGTAGACCCACCGCAGCAGGAACAGCATGACGCCCATCAGCGACAGCACGCTGAAGGAATAGACCTCGACAATCACCGACTGGCTCCACATGTAACCGTTGAAGCCAAGTAAGAGCCCGGATACGAAACCGGATAC
>JANOHH010000620.1:0-1055 GCA_031406395.1 Verrucomicrobiota bacterium
CGCGGACGGCACAGCGCGCCGTCCCTACCAATTTAGGACAGCCACCAAGCCCTGACGATGTTTTGACAGTCACCACGGCAACCGCCAGAATCGGACTCTCCCCCCGGAGTCTAGGGGAGTTCTGGGGAATTATCGTATCACTATGAAAAAGCTTTTGATCCGGATCGTTCGTTGGGGCGCAGTTTTGCTTGTGGTGTTGGTCCTCGGGTTGATCGCCCGCGGGGTTTATGCATTCCGCGACCGGACGCCAGCCTACGCACTCGACTTGAAGATTAATGCCGCGAAATCGTGGGCCGAGCCGCGGCTGCTGCGGGTCGGCTTTGCCCGGATCAAAATCAATCCGGATCTCTCCGACCCCAAACGACCGGTCTGGGTCGCAGGCTTCAGTCATCATCGCGCCGCGACGGCCATTCATGATGACCTGTGGGCCATCGCCTCTGTGGTGGACGATGGTTACACGCGGTTCGGGGTGGTCGCCTTGGACGCCATTGGTTTTTTCCACGATGACGCGGTAGCGGTGCGCCGCGGTTGCGCCCCGGAGTGGAAGCTGGATTACACCACGGTTTGCTCGACCCATAACCACTCTACGCCCGACCTGATGGGGTTGTGGGGCGCGGATGTCCTGCATACCGGCGTGGATCCGCGCTACCGCCAGCAGGTCATTGCGGCCGCCACCCAGGCACTGGGCGAGGCCGTCGCGGCGTTGCAGCCGGCCCGCGTGGCGTTCCATGAAATCGCCACGCCCACGGACGGGCTCGTGGCCGACACCCGCAAACCGATTGTTTTCGATCCAGACATTCGCGTCCTGCACTTCACGAGCGCCACGAACGGGGCCACGTTGGGTAGCATCGTGGGTTGGGCGAACCACCCGGAAACGCCGTGGGCCAAAAACACCGAAATCACCGCCGATTTCTGCGGGGTCCTGCGCGATGCCCTGGAGCGCGGCGTCACCCACGGAGGCAAGGTCCTAGCCGCGGGCGTGGGCGGCATTCACCTGTACGTCAACGGCGCGGTCGGCGGGTTGATGACCACCCACCCGAGTGTGACGGTGCGCG
>JANOHH010000625.1:0-6169 GCA_031406395.1 Verrucomicrobiota bacterium
TGGAAGAACACCGCCAATTACTACGCCATGATCACAAGTGAAGGCCGCGGTACCGTGCGCGGATTGCCCGGCTTTCGCGACCCGCTCGTTCGCTACACGCTTACCACAACCGACCGGCAAAACCTGGGTGACGGCTTGCATAAACTGGCGCAGGTTCTTTTTGCGGCGGGCGCCACCGCGCTTTACCCAAGTCTGACACATGGCCCGGTTTTGTATGCTGGTGATTCCCTCACAAAACTGCCTATGTTAATGCCGGAAGCGCTGGCGAACCTGATGACCATCCATCTATTTTCCTCCTGCCCCATGGGCGAGGACAGATCGAAGTGCGCAACCGACTCGTTTGGGCGTGTGCACGGTTTCAAGAATCTCCTCGTAAACGACGCGAGTTTGCTTTGCACCGCACCCGGCGTGAACCCGCAAGGCTCGATCATGGCCATCGCCCGACGCAACACACTGAACTTTCTCGGAAAGCTCTAAAGCATGAATCTGCAAACCCAGTTTGTTCTCGTCACCGGCGCCAACGGTTGGCTTGGCTCCCGACTCGTGGAATCGCTCGTGCGTGGCTTGCCGGAACACGACGCGCTCAAAAAACCTGCAGCCGACGTCCGCATTCGTGTTCTGTTGCTGCCGGGCCTGGACGCCGGGGCGTTAACCAAATTGTCGAACCGGATCGAAGTTGTCACCGGCGACATTCGGCGCGCGGTGGATTGCGCTAGGTTCTGTGCGGACGCAAAAGCCTCAATCCTGATTCACACTGCGGGCATCATTCACCCGAAACGCGTACGGGAGTTTTTCGAGATCAATCGCGACGGGACGGCCAACTTGCTCGATGCCGCCATTCGCGCCGGCGTGAAACGGGCCGTCGTCGTCTCATCCAACTCCCCTTGCGGTTGCAATCCACATCCCGACCATCTCTTCGACGAGTTCTCACCGTATCACCCTTACATGGGTTACGGCCGCTCCAAGATGGCAATGGAGCTCGCCGTGCAACAGCGGGCAGGGAAAATCGAAACCGTCATCCTCCGCGCGCCGTGGTTTTACGGGCCCAACCAGCCGCCGCGCCAGACGCTATTCTTCCAGATGGTACGGGATGGCAAAGGCCCGATCGTGGGCAGCGGCGATAATCTGCGCTCGATGGCTTATGTGGACAATCTTTGCCAGGGCCTCTTGCTTGCCGCCAGCGTCGAGCGCGCGAAAGGTCAGGTGTACTGGATCGCGGACCGACGGCCTTACTCGATGAATGAGATCCTGGACACGATTGAGCGGCTGTTGGAATCCGAATTCGGCCACAAGTGCGCCCACAAGCGGATGCGCCTGCCAGGTTTTGCAAGTGAGGTGGCGTATGTTGCGGATAAAGCCCTGCAAGCGCTCGGCCTCTACCATCAGAAAATTCATGTGCTGTCCGAGATGAACAAAACAATCGCATGCTCGGTGGCCAAAGCGGAACGGGAGCTAGGCTACAACCCGACTGTTGCCCTTGAAGAGGGCATGCGGCGTTCGCTGCGTTGGGGTCAGGAGAACGGCCAGACCCTTTAGCCCATGGCGACCCAGCAAACCATTATCACCGGAGGCTCGGGCTACTTTGGGTCGCTGCTGCGCGACCGTTTGCGCGCGGGCGGCCAGGACGTACGGGTGTTTGACCTCGCCGACGCCGAAGATCGACCGGCGGATGTGGGTTTCGTGCCCGGCGATATTCGGAATGCCGCTCGGGTCGCCGAGGCGCTGACCGATTGTTCCACGGTGTACCATTGCGTGGCCCAAGTGCCACTGGCCAAGGATAAACAGCTGTTCCATTCCGTGAATGTCCACGGCACGGAGAATCTGTTGCGGGCCGCGCTCGCTGCCAAAGTCGACAAAGTAATCTACATTTCCTCGAGTGCCGTGTTTGGCGTGCCCCAGTCCAATCCCGTCACCGAACAAACCGCCCCGACCCCCGGCGAAGCTTACGGCGCCGCCAAACTCGCGGGCGAGACGCTTTGCCAGCGTTACGCGTGCGCCGGACTCGATGTAACCATCATCCGCCCCCGCACCATCATGGGCCACGGGCGGCTGGGCATTTTCCAGATTCTTTTCGAATGGATTCGCGAGGGCTGCAACGTTCCCGTACTGGGGTGCGGTGCCAATGTCTATCAATTCGTCCACGCCGACGATCTGGCGGAAGCCTGTATTCTCGCCGCCGCCCGCCCCGGTTCGACCACCTACAACTGCGGGGCCGCCAGCTTCGGGACCATGCGGGAAGCCTTGGAGCATTTGTGCGCGCATGCCAAGACCGGCGCCAAAGTACGCGGCGTCCCGATGAAACCTGCCGTGGCACTGATGAATCTAACCAGCGCCCTGGGACTCTCCCCGCTCGGCGCGTATCACGCCCTCATGTACGGCCGATCCCTCTACTTCGACATTTCAAAAGCGCAGCGCGAACTCAATTGGCAACCACGCTACTCCACTGACCAAATGTTCGCGCAAAGTTACGATTGGTACCTGGCCAACCGCGAAACCATCCTTCGCTCGCGCGGCGCCTCGCATCATCGCTCAGCTGTGAAACAGGGTATGCTCGCACTCCTCAAGCATTGGCTCTGACACTTTCCGCGTGTCACTTTCCGCGTTGCCCTGACCCGGAGCGTTCGTTACGATGCGCCGCACTATGGACGAACCCCAAACACCCAAAACTTCCAGCACCCGTTCCGATGGCCGCCGGCCCGATCAGTTGCGCCCCATCCATTTTAAGAATCACATCGCGCCTTACGCCACCGGCTCGACGCTGATTGAGTGGGGCAACACCCGTGTCATCTGCGGCGTCACCGTCGAAGAAAATGTCCCGCGCTGGATGAAGGAACAGGGCGTCACCGGCGGCTGGATTACTGCCGAATATTCCATGCTCCCTTACTCCACCCTGCAACGCAAACCGCGCGACATCACCAAGGGCAAAATTGACGGGCGCTCGCAGGAAATCCAGCGCCTCATCGGTCGCGCCATGCGTGCCACGCTGGATCTCGAAAAACTCGGCTCGCGTACGATTTGCGTGGACTGCGACGTCCTCCAGGCCGACGGCGGCACCCGCACGGCGGCCATCACCGGCGCTTACGTCGCCCTTGTCATCGCCATCCGGCGCTTGATTGCCAGTGGAAGGCTTTCTGAGAACCCCATCCTACATGCGGTCGGAGCGGTGAGCATCGGCATCGTGAATGGCCAAGCCTTGTTGGACTTGTGTTATACCGAGGATGTTGGCGCGACGGTGGATTTTAACATGGTGATGAATTCCGCGGGCGAATTTATCGAACTGCAAGGGACGGGCGAGGAATCCACTTTCAGCGAGCGTCAACTGGCGGATTTGCTCAAGCTCGGAAAAGTGGGCGTCCGCCATTTGTTGGAAGCCCAGGAGGCCGCCCTCGCCAGTGCCTAGGCGTTTGTGACCTGACGATGGTTTGTTGGTGATGAACCAATAGTTGTTTTCACATGTTTACCACCCTGCACCTCATCCGCCACGCCGAAGTCGAAGCCCGCTATCAAGGTGTCTTCGGCGGACGAATTGACATGGAACTTTCGCCGCGCGGCCATGAGCAGGCGGCCGCCTTGGCGGGTTACCTCAAACACAAAACGTTCGACGCAATTTATGCCAGTCCGATGAAGCGCGTGCAGCAAACGTTGTCGCCGTGTTTGACCAACGGCGCCCCCAAACCAGTCATTCTGCCGAAGCTGCACGAAGTAGACTTTGGGGATTGGACCGGACTGACTTTTGCCGAAGTGCAGGAACGATTTGGCGCGCGGGCATCCACCTGGCTTGACCAGTTGGTCGCCGGAACGATCCCCAATGCCGAGACGGCAGCCGGTTACCGCGCGCGGATCGAGCCGTGCCTACAAGAGATTCTGCAAAACCATCCCAGCCAGCGCGTCGTCGTATTTTGCCATGGTGGTGTGATTCGCCAGATGCTCGCCATCCTGCTCGACCTCCCCTTGCCCAAGACCGCCGGATTTGAAATTGATTACACAAGTATCACGAAGGTGGACATTCACCCGCACCGCGCAGAAGTCCAGCTGCTCAATTTTACTCCGTGGCGCGATCTGAATTCCTCGTTGCCGACGTGAAACGGCTCGCGCTCCGTTTTTTGCACCTTGTTCGTGCGGCCCATGGATTGGCGCGGCCTGACGGCGGCGGCAGTGAGTAAATATGAAACGCGAAACCCTCTGGAAAACTTCCGTCATCACAACGCCCGAAGCTGAGGATGCCGTGACGGAGTTGCTGGCTAACCTCGTCGCTCCAAGCCCCTCCGTTTACACCGAGGCGGATACGGGGACAACGACGGTCTCGGCCTATTCGATCACCTGCCCGGCCAGCGGCGCGCAAACCAAGCGCGCTCTCCGGCTTGGATTGAATGATATCAAATCCTGCGGACTGAATATCGGATCGGGTCGGATCACCATTCAGAAAATGCCGCCCGAGAACTGGGCGGATTCGTGGAAGCGCCATTTCCCGCCCCTGGAGATTGGCGACGCGCTTTTGGTTAAGCCCAGTTGGAGTAAACGCCAACTGCGCAAAGGTCAGGCGCTGGTCGTCTTGGATCCCGGGTTGAGCTTTGGCACCGGCCAGCATCCGACCACGGAGTTTTGCTTGCGGGAGCTGGTGCGAGACAGGAACATCGCGCTGCGAAGTCCCCGCCCGCGTTCAGCGGGCGGAACAAACCGGGTGCGGGCGCAGGACGCAAACCAACCGATACCGTTCCGGCTCGACGTGGGGTCGCCGCAACGCGGCAATCCTACCCTTTCCTTCCTCGACATGGGCACGGGTTCGGGAATTCTAGCAATTTCCGCGGCGAAGCTCGGTTTTGCACCGGTTCACGCTTTTGACTTCGATCCGCAATGTGTCCGGATAGCAAAAGCCAACGCCACCACAAATCGCGTCGGAACGAAAATCCGCATCACTCGCGCCGACCTCACAAAACTCCCGCTCCGCTGCGCCAAGCAATATGACGTTGTTTGCGCCAACCTGCTGGCGGACCTCCTGATCGCCGAGCGCGACCGGATTGTTGCGCACGTGAAGCCCGATGGCATGCTGGTCATTGCCGGGATTTTGAAACGCGAGTTCCCGGAAGTGCAGACCGCGTATGCGGCTGCCGGCTGGCTTCTGGTTGTGAGCAAAGCGCAGAAGGAATGGCGGTCAGGGACATTTGCGCGGCGTACCATTTGAAGCCGGTTGCCCGATGGGATTGCCCAAGCTCACGCCTGCCGCAGATAAAATTCCAACCCCTCCGCCACGCCTGCGCCACGCGAAAACTGACTGATGAATCCCTGTTGTTGGCGCACAATCGCCTTCACGGACTCTATCCCGTTGGCCGGCGTGACGAGGCAGCGGGCGAACTCGAGCTTTAGCATTGGCAGATCATTCAGATGATCCCCAGCGGCGAAAACCTGATCCCGAGTCAGCCGCAGCCGCCGGGTCACCTCCGCCAGCGCGGTGCCCTTGTTGTAGGCCAAGTGGCTGAACCGCGCATAGACATCATTCCGCACGACGGTCAGTTCCGGAAAGCGAAGGCAAAATTCATCCAACCGGGTGTGAATCAAATCCGCCTCGCCGTTGTTACCCGCGATCAGGCAAAATGGGGAATACGGATCTGCATAAACCGTCGCGCGAAAGCGGGTGTTTACCCAGTCAGTCAACGCACCCACCTCCGGCTGCACCCGCTTGAACAAGTCGGCATGGTCGCGATCACAGGCGGCGTTCCATTCGACCACCGGCGCGTAACGCACCCCGTCGTGCTGATAAATCTCCCGCTCCACCAGCACGAGATAATCCGGTTGAATGGAGATTTTTGAGCGCGCCAACGCCTCCATCAGGCTCGACATGTCGCGCCCCGTGTTGATCACCCACTTGGCCCCCCGCATCTGCAAATCACCGATCAGCGACACGAGCCGCGGCGGGATGGGCGGGTTCTCGAATTCGGCGAAAATGGTGCCGTCGAAATCCGTGGAAATCAGTTGAATGGGTGGGATCATGCTTTGAGTTTGATGTATCGCGGGTTGCGTTTCGCAGCCAACGCAGCGGGAAAGATACCCGACCGCGGGCGCGCCGCGCAATCCGCAAGACAGATGGAAAGGATCACCATTAATCCACGAGGTCGCGCGGAACGGATGCGACAGATTGCAGGGCAAGAACCCGTTCCCGCTTCAAGTAGAG
>JANOHH010000648.1:0-8671 GCA_031406395.1 Verrucomicrobiota bacterium
AATATTTACGCTCGGCGGCATCGCCGCACCCGCCATCTTAAAGTCAAACGCGGACCGCACGGCCTTCAACGACAACCTGATCGTGGACTACGGCGTGGACCACACAATTCCCAAAGTGCGACGGAGCGCCTTGTATGCGGATTCGGTTTCGGGTGACAGTTTTGATTCGCTACCGTTCCGGCTGGCCTTGGTTTACTTGCAGGAAAAAGGAATCGTACCGGCACCTGATCCAAAAGATGCAACATCACTCCGGCTGGGCAAAGCCCGATTGCGACCGCTCCAGGCAAACGATGGCGCCTACGTCGGAGCCACCACGGGCGAATTCCAGATGCTCCTCGACTTCAAGTGCCCGGATAAATTTACCCGGCACTCATTTGTCGAAGCTCTATCGGGCCAGATTCCACCCGGAACGTTGAGGGACAAGATTGTCATCGTGGGCCTCAACACCCAAAGTGTCTTCGATCAAAGTGTGACCCCAATTCGTCGGGATCACCGTGGAATCGAAGTGCAGGCCCTGATTGTCAACCAACTCCTGCGAATGGCTCTGCAGGGCGAAAGGCCGCTGCAAGCCTGGAATGATTGGTTCGAGGATGGCTGGTTGGTGCTTTGGTGTCTCGCGGGGGGAGGCATCGGTTATTGGGTTCGCTCACCGTGGCGATTGGCTGGGACGATTTTCGCTTGCCTGTTCAGCCTCGCCGGAATCGTTTGGGGGGCGTTTTCGGTCGGGTGGTGGATTCCCGCCGTCACCCCGGCGCTTGGCTTCATACCGGCGGCCGCGCTGGTGGTTTCCTATGTCTCCGCCCAAGAGCGATCGATGCGAGGCGTCCTGATGAAACTGTACTCGCGTCACGTTTCCAAAGAGATCGCTGAATCCATTTGGGCGAATCGCGACTCCTTTCTCGCCGGCCACCGGCCGTTGGCCCAAAAGCTTGTCGTCACCGTCCTGTTCACGGATCTCAAGGGCTTCAGCACCATCTCGGAGCGCATGGAGCCGGCGCGCTTATACGAGTGGCTCAATGGTTATCTTGGGGCCATGGCGCAGGTGATTCAGGATCATGGCGGTGTCCTGAAACAATTCACCGGGGACGGAATCCTGGCCCTCTTTGGCGTGCCCGTACCGCACACCACTCTCGCCCAGCAGTCCAATGATGCCGCGGCCGCCGTCCGCTGCGCTTTGGCCTTGGGCTGGCGTTTGGTGGAACTGCGGCGCGACTGGGAGGCGGCTGGGCTGCCCCCCGTGAGTATGCGCGCGGGCCTTTACACGGGAGAAGTGGCGGCCGGCAGCGTCGGCAGCGATGATCGCTTTGAGTACGCCGTGATTGGCGATGTCGTCAACACGGCATCGCGGCTGGAAAGCTATGACAAATCATTGGCGGATCCGGATTTGCTGCCAAATCGTTGTCGTATTCTCATCGGTGCGCCGACGCACGAGCTCTTGGGCGACAAGTTTCTCAGCAGTGAAATTGGCCTGCTCGAAGTCAAAGGCAAGGCGAACAAAGTTCCGGTTTTTCACATCCTCGGTGAAAAGGTCGTCCCTTCCAGCCAGTGAAGTGGATGCGCTTCCACCACCGAGGCAGAGTGCCAGCGAGCGGACTTGGAGCGCTCCGTGAGTTTGGCCTCGCCGTGGGAATGCTTAATCGGAACAATTATTTTGACACATAATGGCAGGCAAGCTATATCAGCGCAGGAATCGAACCTTGCGACTGGTTATGAGAATCACAAATAAAATCTCGGAGACTGTTATGAAAACGAACGTGTGCAATATTAGGAAGTCATTTTTGGTTTTGGCTGCGCTCTTGTCCTGCTTCCTCGGGGTGGCGGCTTTCGGGCAGGACACGGCGCCTAAAGCGCCGGCCAAAACTCCTTCCCCGGTGAAATTTCGGCCCCCGACTACCGGTGCACCTTCGGTTCGTGTTACCGGAGGATCGCGCGGGGCAGGGGACGCGGCGATCACTCTCGACGTGCTCGCACCGGATGACATCGGCGTCACTACCCAAGAGCAACCGTCGCTTTTCTGGTTCCAATCGAAACCCGCCAATGCGAAGTTCGAGTTGACCTTGCTGCAAGACAATAAAGTCAAACCGCTGGTGCAGGTGGTGGTCGAGCGTTCCACGAAAGCGGGGATTCAGCGCCTGAAACTTTCCGAGCATGGTGCGAAGCTTTCCCTCGGGGTGGAGTATCAGTGGGTTGTGGCGCTCGTGACCGATCCGGAGAAACGATCCAATGATCTGGTGGCGAGCGGAGTGATCAAACGGGTCGAACCTGGCGCTGAATTAAAGGAAAAGATCACCCAGGCGACTCCGGCGTCACTCGCTGCGGTCTATGCCGAGGCCGGGATCTGGTATGATGCGTTGGCGGTGCTGTCGGACCAAATCGAGGCGCAGCCTGACAACAAGAGCCTCCGCGCAACCCGCAGTGATTTGCTCAGCCAAGTGGGCCTGAAAGCCGCAGCCGGCGCCGAGAGTGCCTCGCTCAAGAACTGATCCGACCCCGAATTGGTCGGCGACTGGATTCGGGTTTTCGCTGTAGTTCTTCGCTTTTATTTCCGCAAAGTTTCGCGCGCCTATCAGGGTTTACAGACCTGATTTACCCACTCTCCACCAAGCCTCGGCACCTGGGCAGTTGCTCGCTCACCAAAATGGAAAGAGGCGTTTTGCTGCGGGCTTTTCAGGCTCACCGCCCCGCAAGGCGACTACTTGCTCGTCCCTTTGGCGCAGACGATCGGCCAGCAGCGATGCGATGTTGCGGTAGAGTTTCATGCACAGAACCTGATTTACCGAGCGGAGAATCGCGCCCGAGATGGCGATGACCTCCGTCCGCTGCAGCGCAACGACGGTGGCCGAACGTGGCATATGACTGATGACGGCCATTTCTCCGAAACACTCCCCGCTGGAAACCTGCTTGATTTCAATTTGCTGCGCTCCCGACATCTTGCGCACAGACACAGATCCCCGGACCACCAGGTACATCGTTGATCCACCCGCACCCTCTTGCAGGATCGTCTCCCCGGCTTGGTAGGTCTCCCGGCGGGACATCTGCGTAACATTGGCGAAGTCCGCTTCGCTGAAATCGGCGAACAGGAGGTTGCGGCCCTTGAGGCGGGGGAATGCGATGCCTTGCTTGCTGCCGGGGGATTCGGATTGGGTTTCCTGCGGAGACTGCTTGAACCAACGCTCCTGGCAGATTTCCAAAGCATCCGCCATGGCGTCCGCCGAGTCAAAACGTTGTGCTGGGTCTCGCGCCAGTGCACGATTGATAGCCGCTGAAAGTTCGGAATCAAATTCCCCCAACTCGCTCACAGGGGTTGGACGGCCATGCAACATCGCTTCCAGAACCGCCTCAAGGCTCGCGCCCCGAAACGGCTTCCGTCCAGCCAGCCATTCGTAGGCAACCACTCCGAGTGAAAACACGTCCGCGCGGGCGTCGACTTCATCCGACACCAATTGTTCAGGCGCCACATAGCCTGGTGTGCCCCAGACATGTTTCATTCCCGCCAGCGACCAGGTCGCGGGTTGGTTCGCCGGACGGCGCCGAGCCACGCCGAAATCCATTATCTTGGGGGTCCCCTGCGGCGTAACCATCAGATTGGCCGGTTTGATATCGCCGTGCAGAATCCCCCGCTGATGGACATAGTGCAGCGCCCGGGCCACCATCACGATGAGATTGAGGATCTGCGGCACCGAAGCCGGGTCCGAGCGCGGCTGCGCAAGCCGAGCCTTCAATGTTTCACCTTGGACGTACTCCATGACGATGTAGGACACACTGCTCGAAGTTCCCATATCGAAAACGGCTGTGATGTGGGGATGATTCAAGTGGCCAATGACTTTTGCCTCCTCAAAGTGAACGCCTGTCTCGCTGCTGGTTTGTTCCTGCTCGACAATTGGAGCTCCCGCCCGCAGGCACTTGATGGCAACAATCCGCTCGATGGCGGTGTCGAATGCGCGATAGACCACGCCCGCCTGCCCCTGGCCCAGCTCCCCCTCGATCCGATACCGACCTAGCATCGTGCCATTCGGAACAATCATAATTTATTCAACGCTAAATCAACTCCGGCCTTCCGTCGTCTCAAATGAAACTCGACAATTGCATCGTCATCAATTTGATATTCTTTACCACCAGTCTGCTGAGCTTCCATTTGGGATCTGCGCTCGGCTAGAAAGCCATGATGTTCACCCTGAAGTCCAGCCCTTGGCCTTGCAGCCCGGAGTCATCGGGTATGTAGACGTCGCGGATCCGGTAGCCCCAGTAGAGTTGGGCGGAGAAGTGTTTGCCGGGCGAGAGCAGTAAACCCACGCCGACGCTGTAGAGGGTGGACGGACTCTGCGAACCATCGACATCCCACGCCCCGCCAAAATCGAAAAACGGCGCCAGCTGCACGATGCCTGCGCCCGCCTTGTTGTAGAGCACCGGCAGTCGCAATTCCACCGATGACACGATGCCGCGGTCGCGCACCAATTGGTTCTCGAGATAGCCGCGCACGCTCTCGAACCCGCCAATGCTCATTTGCTCCAGCGCGAGCAACGGCTGGTCTGTGTATTGACCCGCCACCCGCAGCACTAACTGGTTCTGGGTGTTGAACAGGCGCTGGACATACTGGGCCTGGCCCAGCCACGAGAAAAACATGGCATTGGGATCCCCCGGGATCCCGTTGTCGGTGGCGCCGAGGACGTCGAGCCCAAAATTGAAAGTCGAGCGCAGCGCCAGCACGTGATTCTGCCCACGTTGAAGATATTCCTGGGAGAAGCGCAACACGGAAACGACCATTTCACCATCCACCGCTCCCGGGGAAATGTTAAACGGCTCGCCCAGCAGCCACGTGTTATTCTGGCGGTGATCGAAACCAAGAGATACCGCCGCCTCCCGATTGGCCGTTTGATAAACGGGTTGCCGCAGGACGATCCCGTAGCTGTCCGTCTGGCTCGGAATGTCCAGCGAGGCGAATGGCTGCTCAATAATGCTGGTGTTGAGCCGGCTGCCGTGCAGCCCGAGGGTGGTGTCGTAACGGGTCAGGGGCAAAACATACCTGGCCTCAATATTGTCGGCGCCCGAGAATTCCATCCCGTCCGCGCCGGCGTTCGCGATTCCGTATTTGAAATCAAGCTGGTCACCGAAGCCGGTCAGGTTCAGGTCGGACGCCACCAGCCAGATTTCTTCGGCGCCGACGCTGGGTGGTCGCTGGTTGTCAACTTGGATCCCGAGGCGAAACGGCTGCTGGTCCGTAACTTGGACATCCAGCCGGCTCTCCCCGGGCGCCGTGCCCGGCTTCAGCTCGGCATTGATCTGTTGGACGTTCGGATTCTGCCGGAGCAACTGCAGCCCTTGCTGTAATTCGAGCAGGTTCAGGGGCGGAGCGGCCCAACGCTCGAGGCGGCTCTTGATATAGCGATCGCGCAGCCACTTGTTGCCGTGCAACTCGATCCCGGACAACACGCCTTCGACGATTTGGATGCGGATGATCCCGTTCGTCGGGTTCTGGTCGGGAATAATCGCCCCGGAATTAAGGTAGCCGTGGCCGACATAGTACAGGCTGACCGCCCGTCGAGCTTGTTCCATTTCCTCACTGCTCAACTCGCGATTTGTGAACGGCTCCGTCACCTTGGCCAGTTCCGCTTCTGAAAACGCGTGCTCGCCTTCGAATTGGAAGCCACGCACGAACAGGTGGGCCTCGGTCGGCAATTGCTGCGCCTGGTCTGGGCGAACCGGAGGCGGTGGAAGGATTTGAGCGATGAGAGGACTCGAAAAAAGGCCCAGCCCCAGCAGCAGGGACATGCGCTGGGGCAGCAATCCGCATCGGTGAGGCGTTCTATTTCGCTTCATCCAAGGGTGGGATCGTTCCGCTCGGCACGAAACCGCCCGGCGCGATGGGCAGACCGCCCCGGCCGAGCACGATGAAGCTGCTGAGATTCGCCGCCAAACGGACCCGGCAATCCGGACGCAACTGCGCTTCGATGTCCAGCAGATTGCTGGGCAAACCGACCAGGCTGCCGCTGAGGTCCAGATCCGGGGCGGAGACGCTGACGGTCCCGGGCAAGCCAAAAGGAGCCGAGGAATCAATGAGGCTGTCCGACTGGAAAAAATAATCCGACAAGATCGTGATGTTGCCACCGTTGGCCGAACTGGATCGGGAGATCAACGCGCTATGGTTCATGACGAAGAACACCGGATCAATCGTCACATTGCCGCCGTCACCCTTGGCTTCGGCGTTGACCGTGCTGTTTAATAGATAAATCAGCGACGGAGCTAGTAATGTTATGTTGCCGCCGCCGCCGGGGCCCGCTTGGGCGGTAACCCCGCTGTCGGCCACCTGAATTTCCGACCCGGCGCGGATGCGGATGTTACCCCCACTGCTGTCCAGCGCGGACGTGCTGACGGCGCTGGCGTCCGTGAGTACAACATTTTTTTCCGCGCGCAGCGAAATATTACCCGCAGGGCCGGCTGCCAGGCCCTCAGCGAGGATGGTCGAGGCTTTGGCGAGCGTCAGATTCTGTGCCGTCACTTCGATGTCACCGCCCTGGCCGTCCAGCGCGGACGTGCTGATCTCGCTGCGACCCGTGAGCAGAATGTTCTGGTCCGCCCGCAGCGAGATTCTGCCCGCCGAACCGGCCGCCAAACCTTCAGCCTTGATCGTTGAACCATGGTCGAGGGTCAGATTCTTCGCGTTAACTTCGATGTTGCCGCCCGAGCCCAGGCCGATGCTGGTGGTGAAGATGGAGCCCAGGTGGTCCAGCTCAACCGAACCGGCCGTGATGCGAATATTGCCGCCGGGCGCGGGTGAAAACAAACTGGTGGTGACGGCTTGGATGGCGGTAAGACGATCCGCACCGCCGGTCAAACGGTCTCGTCCGTCGATGAGCAATGACTCGCAATTGATTTGAATGTTGCCCCCGCTCCCCGCACCGAAGGCGCTCGCTGCCATGATGGCACCGCCCAGGACGTTGACCGATTGCGCGTTGATGTCGAGGAGGCCCGCCTTGCCCGCGCCAAACGAGGCCGCCAGGATCGTGGCCCCGTTCCACAGGTCAAGACTGTCGGTGCGGATAATAATGTCGCCAGCATTGCCTAAACTGATGCTTCGCTGGCTGTTGGCGACGATCTGGGTGGGGGTGGTGACCCGGGCGTCCAAGCGCACAGAGGATGCGGTAATCTCGATGCGGCCAGCATTGCCGGCACCGTATGTGGCGGAGGAAATTTGCGCGCTGTTGACCAGTTCGAGACTGCCCGCTTGCATCACGATGTCGCCTCCTTTGGCGGTTCCGCCTCCGGTAGTAGGATTGCCAGAGGCCGTTGAGATTTGCGTCGTCGGGTTGAAAAACCGGTCCACCAGCCCCCCGCCATCCAGCCGGATGGACTGGGCGTTCAGGTTGATGTTTCCGCCGGCCCCGCTGCCGCTGGTCGAGAGGCTGTTGATTTGTCCCCCTTTGATCACGTTCAGGTCGCTGAGCACAGCGATGTCGATGCCTTGACCCGCGGTGGCGCCGGTGCTGTTGGCTTGGATCTTGGAATTATCCACCAGGAGGCGGCCACCGCGGATTACGATGCGACCGCCACCGGTGCTGTTGGCATTCAGTTGTGCGCTGTTCTGCAAATTGATCTGACCTTGCTGCGGAAACGCAGCGTTGAAGTCGGCGACACTGAGCGTCCGCGGGTCCACCGGCACTTCGCCGGCCGACTGGACGCTCACCACATTGATTTGGCCCCCCGGTGACAGCACGGAACCCCGGTCGACCGCGACGTCCCCGCCGGCGAGCGTGATGGTTTTGAGGTTCGGTACCCGGAGGGTGCTTTGTTGCACTGTGATGCTGCCGGAAGTGGCCCCCAGAAATCCGAAGGCGCTGACTGGGGCTGTGCTCAACCCGGAATCATCGGCGTCCAGCGCCGCCACGAACCGGGCGCCATCGGCCAGTTTCAAATAATTGGCCGTGCTGGCGGCAAACGACCCGCTCACATCCACCACGGCGTTGGGGCCGAAGATCACGCCACTGGGATTGATGAAGAAAAAGTTGGCGCCCACAATGCCGGAACGAATGGTGCCGTTGATCGAAGAAGGGCTGCCGCCGGTCACCCGGCTCAGAATATTCTGAACATTGGCCGGGCCGGTAAAAGTGGCAACGTCGCCTGCCACCAGGTTGAACTGCGCGAAGCTATGAAACAGGTTATTTCCGGCTCCGGGGCTGCTCCCCATTCCTTCGGTGATGGTGTAGTTTGGCCCGGCCAAGGGTCCGCTAGTACCAAACTTGCCGTCCAGAACGACCTGCGCCCGACTGGTTGCCGTGTCCGCTGCGAGCCACAAGACCAAAAAACCGCCAGTAACCGAACGACTCCCCCGAACCAATCGCGGCATTAGTCGAGGGATCATTCGGTTACTGGCCAAACATGGATGCGCGGCTGTTTAAAATGCTGGGCAGCGACGACTACTTGAATTTAACGAAGAGCACAGCCTTCGACCCGTCGGGCAGGTTAACGGTTGCTTTATAGATGTCGTTCCTCGTCGCACTCGGGGTTGGCCAATTGATGTGCCAGTCATTTTGATACTCTGCCACCAACGGAGTGATGGAGCCGACTGACGGACTTACTTTCTGGATGTCCACGGTTGGTGGCGTGCCTCCGGTAATGGGGGAAGTTCCGCACAACATGTCCCACTTCAGAGGGAAGCTTGCGCCCGCAGTCCTGG
>JANOHH010001047.1:0-3086 GCA_031406395.1 Verrucomicrobiota bacterium
TCGAGGAGTTGTGCCGGGCGTATTGGAAGCCGCTCTACGTCTTTGCCCGGCGCTGCGGTCATCCGCCGCACACGGCGGAGGACTTCACGCAAGGCTTCTTCGCGCAATTACTGCGGCGCCAGGACCTCGGTCCCCTCGCCCCCGAGAAGGGCCGGTTGCGCACTTTCTTCAAAACCGCGTTCCGCAATTTCATCGTGGATGAAGCCCGCCACGAGAACCGACAGAAGCGCAGCGGGGGTCCGGCGGCGTTCTCGCTCGACCTGGAATCCGCCGAGCGCCAGTACCAACAATCCTTGCGCGCCGAGGTCACTCCGGAAGAGGCATTTGACCGGCTTTGGGCGCGCACCATCCTGCGGCGAACCCTCGGTGCTTTGCGCCAGAAATTCCAAACCCGCGGCCGGTCGGAAACGTGGCGCGAACTGGAAGTCTTTCTCGGCGCCGACGAGGCGGCGCCCAGCTATGCCGAAGTCGCCACCAAACTGGGGCAGACGGAAAACGCCATCGCCGCCGCGGTCCGTCGAATGCGCGAGGAATTCCGCACCCGGCTCCGCGAGGAAGTGGCGGACACACTGGCGGCCGGCGAAGACGTCGAGGAGGAATTACGCTATCTGCTGCGGCTGGCAGACTGAGCCGCGGCGCGACCCGCACGGCGCGGTGCGGGTTTGCCCGCCGTCTTTGACCTTCGGCGAAGGGTTGCGCTCCAGCGGAGTGGCGTTTGGCCGGCTAGGTCTCCGGCCCGCGCGGCGGAGCCGTTGCCGGTTGCGAGTTCGCCGGACGCCGGCACGAGGGGGCAGCGCTCGGCGGCGCCCGTTGGCGCTTTGGCAAAAAATCGAGGCTTGGCGTTTGGCGGTTCGTGTTCTACAACAACACCGCAATCAAATCATGAAACGGCTTCGGCTAAGTATTTATTCGCGGAACCTGGACCCAGCGGACCAAAATCCCGGATCCGGGAATTGAATTCACCATGAGCCCTCAACCCAAAATCGGTCGTCGTGAGTTTCTTGAGCGCAGCAGCCAGTTCGCTGGCGGATTGCTGCTGGTGTCCGTGCTGCCCGCTTCCGCGGTCGCCGCCGCCGGCAAACGCCTGAAAGTTGCCGCGGTGATCACGGCGTTTACCTACCGCAGTCACGCGCAGGTCATTCTGGAGAATTTCGTCGCGCCTTACCTGTTCAACGGCGAATGGGTTGCACCCGGCATGGACGTGGTCAGCCTGTATGCCGACCAATTTCCGGACGGTGAGATAGGCCGTGAATTTGCGGCGAAGTATAAAATTCCCATCTACAAAACCATCGCGGAGGCGCTTTGCCTTGGCGGTGACAAGCTGGCGGTGGATGCCGTGCTCTCCATCGGCGAGCATGGAGAATATCCGGTCAACGCAAAGGGCCAGCATGAATATCCCCGCAAACGTTTTTTTGACGCGATCGTGGCGGTGTTCCGCCGGAGCGGGAAGGCGGTGCCGGTTTTCAGCGACAAACATTTGTCGTATCGGTGGGACTGGGCAAAGGAAATGTACGACACGTCTCGTGAACTCAAATTTCCCTTGATGGCCGGCAGTTCCGTGCCGCTGGCGCAACGTCGCCCGCCGCTGGAGCTGCCCACGCGGGCGAACATTACGGAAGCCGTTTCCATTCACGGTGGCGGCGTTGAATCCTACGACTTCCACGGTCTCGAAGTGCTTCAGTCCATGATCGAAGCCCGGCGCGGTGGGGAGACCGGGGTGGCGCGCGTGCAATTTCTCCAGGGCGATGCGCTTTGGAAAGCAGCGGCGGATGGCCAGTGGTCGCCGCAACTCGCACAGGCTGCGCTGGACGCCGAGCCGAATTCCGGACGGCCTCCGGCGAAGGAGTTGATCCGGCCGCCGAAACCCGAGGAGACCGGCGCGCCGTTTGTTTCGCACGGAATTCTGTTGAATTACCGCGACGGTTTGTGCGCCATCGTGCTGGCGGCGGCCACGGGCGGCGGCACCAAGTGGCATTTTGCGTGCAAGCTCGCTGGCGAACCACAACCGCGTGCGACCAGTTTTTATGTCGGCCCGTGGAACAACCGGAATCTTTTCAAGGCGTTGTCGCACGCCATTCAAACGCATTTTCGCGAACGCCGCGCGCCGTATCCGGTCGAGCGGACGCTGCTCGTAACCGGGATTCTGGATGCGGAAATGGAATCACGCTTCCAGGGGGGCAAAGCCATGGACACACCGCAGTTGGCCATTGCCTACCAGCCGCGTGATTACCGCAAGCTGCGCGAGCTGGGCGGCACTTGGAAAATCCTCACGGAAGACAGGCCGGAGCCGAAGGGCATTGAGATGTGGAGCAAACCATGACGGAAGTTTTGCAACGCAAGCACACGCGCCGCGAGTTCCGCGAGCGAATGCAGTCCGGAGAACTCAAGGCGTGCATCCTTCCCGTGGCCGCCATCGAGCAACACCTCGAACACCTCGCCATGGAGCACGATTGGCGCAGCGCGTCTCACGTAGCGGTTGCCGTGGCGGAACGATTGCGGCCGCACGTGCTGGTGGCGGAAGGATTGATGGCCGGCATCAGCGAACATCACATGCGCCATCCGGGGACGTTGTCGCTGCGACCCGGAACATTCCTGGCGGTGCTGGCCGACTTGATTGACAGCGTCGTGCGCGCGGGATTCAAAAATGTTCTGGTTCTCAATGGCCATGGCGGCAACACGGCGCCCGTCAACGGCGTGTGGGAGCAGTTTCTGCGGATGAATCAAGTCAACCTGCATTTTCTTTCCTACTGGGATGTGCTCACCGAAGCAGACGCCAAGGAGTTGCTCCAGAGCGGTCACCAACTTCCGAACGACCTGCCCGGCCACGCGCAGGAATTTGAAACGGCCTTTGCGCTCGCCGCCTTTCCCGAAAACGTTCGCACAAAAATGTGGACGGATCAGGCGGACAAAAAGCCGTCGCTGGCTACTGCGGAACAAGGAGCGGAAATCAACCGACGCATCGTGGAGCGGGTGACTTTGTACATGCAGGAGATGATGGACGGTAGGCGCGTCGCCAAAATTCCGCCCTATTTTCCATGAACCTCTACCTCGGAGTGCGGACCGCCGAGTCCGCGCGAACCACCACT
>JANOHH010001048.1:0-3300 GCA_031406395.1 Verrucomicrobiota bacterium
GTTCGCGCCAGACGCCAAGGATGCGTCCGCAATGACCGTCAATCGCCGGGCCGGTGCCTTCGCCGCGATGCCGCACCATGCCATTGCCGTCCGCAAAGCCGACCCCGAAGTCCACGCGTTCGCGTTGGTCGCGCTCCAGCTCGGGGAAGACGCGCCCCATGGCTTGCGCGTAGTGCCAGACGTGGGTGCAGGTGCCTTCGCAGCAACCGATGCCTTCCCAGCCCCAGAACCGGCCACTCGCGAAACGATGTGCGGTGGTGGTGGCGAGGATGGAAGTGTTAACAAAAGTACGCTCCAGGAACCAATGCGGCAGTGTGGAGTCATACCACGTGTCTCGCCAGAGGCGCGTGAGCGATTCGAGACGCGGTAGCTCTTTCGCCACGTATGTCACCACCGCGGTCGCGTTGCTGAACCGCTTGGAATAGTAGTTCCCGGTCTTCGCGTCCGGGCAGGGCAACGTCGTGTTCGGAAAGTGCCACGCCAACACGAAACGGAACTCCGCGGACTTCCCGGGGGCGATGGTTTGTTGTTGCGAGACCGCGCCGACGGGAATTTCCGCTTCGGCCGTTTCGCTCGTGGCCTTGGCGAACGCAGCTCCCGGGAGTTCCGCCACCGACACGTTTGGATTCGCTTTGCCTTTGCCGATGACCGCGAGCGACATCGTGCCGAAGTCAGCTTGTTGGTCGAGCGGCACTTCGGCTTTCACTTCATCCGTCTGGACAATGTGGTCCACGCCGATGTTTCCCCAGCCGCTTTTGGCCTCGTCCACGATTTCGATCACGGCCTCGCGTCCGGCGAATTCCGCGATGGCGAACGCCTCCCGCCGCATGCGGTTGCCGTCGTGACCGGTTGCCGTGCGGACGACTTTGCCCTCCACCACCAACCGCAGGCTCGCATCCTCTCGGCGACCACCGCCGATGTAGAACGCGAGAAACTTGCGCTGCAACTTAAAAGGCGTGCTGGTGAGTTTGCCGGCTTGATTGTCCTTCTCCTCGATGTTGTTGCCCGGTGCGCTTGCATGCGAGTTCACCACCTTGCCGCCTTCGCCGCCAAGGTCGCCTTGATAGGGCGGAATCACTGCGCGACTCAAGGGCTGTGAGCCAAAGGCCGCCCCTTCAACTTTCCAAATGCCGTAGCCTCTTTCAAAATCCTCAACAACCAGATCGGGCCGGTGGCTTGCCGCAGCCGATTTTGCCGGTTTGAATTCCATCGCCACCATCGTTGCTGGTTTGCGGTGTTGCACGGTATTGCAGCGCTGGCCGGCACCGGGCTTTGCCGAGTAAAAACTGGTCGCATTTTGCAGCCAGCCCGCGAGGTTGGCGGTGATTTTCTTTTGGCTGCGATTCGTGACGGTGAAATAAAACACCGTTGCGGGCAGGCCGGAATCATCTGCGTTCAGCGGGATGAAAGGTGAGAACGCTTCCAACTTGACCGCGACCGGACTTGCCGGGTCGGAGTATTCCACCGTCCCGATGGGATATTGTCCCGTGAAAGTCACCTCGGCCCAGCCGCTGGCATCCAACGGACGCGTCTCCGCCTGGCCCCCGGTGGTTACGCGAAGGGCAAAGCCCTGCGCAATGTTCTGCGAGTCAGTTTGCACGGCGGGCTTCACGTAGGTCGCACCATCCTGGGGGCGGATGGCGTTATCGCCTGTCTGAAAATTCATCCCGACTTCCGCCCAACTCACACGGCGTGGCAACACCCCCACGGTTTTCTGATTGAATATGTCCCAGTTCCAGAGCCGGCCGTCGCCACCAAAATACAAAGTGCCGCAGCAGATGCCACCCACCGGCATGCCAAGGTATCGGAGTTCGTTGCGGGACTTGGTGTAGCTGGTTGGCGCGCCGCGCTCGAAGAGCGCCTTGACCCAATCCGCTTGCAGTTTTTTGTCGGCAGGGATGATTTGATTCCAATCTCCTTCATCAAACGGACCCGCCATCAGCGGCATCCGGGAGAACGCCAGTGCCGCTGTGGCAGTCCCGGCGAGTTTTAGGAATTCACGGCGCTTGAAGCCCGACAGGGCGGAGACAGCAGGGTTATTCTCGCTTAAGCAGGGTTTGGTTTCCATTTTCCGGGTTGGCTGTGGTTAGTAAATACTCGTGCAACAAAACGTCAACATTTCATCCATCGCTGTGACTTGGGAGCGCCCATGAATTTGTTCGCTCTACCCCAATGCTGCCCACCAACCAGTTGTCCTTCGCTTCTGGGTGAGGCCCGATCTGATTGGAGCTAGCGAGCGAACAAGCGAAGTTTTGCGTATTGTCCCCTCGCGATTCCCCTCGCGATCAAACCGGCCACATCTCCCGTGTGGACAAGAGCCGCTATCTATCCACTTCGCCGAGCACGATGTCCACGCTGCCAAGAATGATCACCACGTCCGCGATCATCTGGCCGAGGCACATGTCCTCGAGCACGGTCAGGTTGATGAGGCTCGGCGGTCGCACGCGATACCGGTACGGATTCGGTCCGCCGTCGCTGATGAGATAAAAGCCCAGCTCCCCCTTTGGCGCTTCGATGCGTCCGTAGGCCTCGCCGGCCTTCGGACGGAAACCGCGCAGCTTCGTTTTTGGATCTATGATCGGGCCAGTCGGGATCTTGGGTAGCGCCTGTTCCAGAATTTTCACCGACTCGCGCATTTCCAGCACCCGAATCATGTAGCGGTCAAACACGTCGCCGTGATCCCCCAGCGGCACTCGGAACTGGAAGCGCTCGTAGATCCCATATTTTTCCACTTTGCGAAGATCGTAGTTCACGCCCGCCGCCCGCAACATCGGGCCGGTGATGCCAGCGCCAATGGCGAGCTCACGCGGCAACACTCCCACGCCCTGCGTCCGCGACATCAGAATTTCATTACCAGCAAGAAAGTTCTCAAACTCGTCAATGAACTGCGGAAACTCGGCTACGACCTTTTGCGCCTGAAGAAGCCAACCTTCCGGCAAATCGCAACGGCAGCCGCCAAAACGCATGTAATTGCACATCATGCGCGCGCCGGTGAGGGACTCGAACAAGTCGAGGATTTTTTCCCGTTCGCGAAATGCGTACATCAGTGGGGTGCCGCTCGCGCCCATGTCTTGCACGAGGAAGCCAATGAGGCAGGCGTGGTTTTGCAAACGCGTGAGTTCGGCAGTAATGATACGGATGTACTCCGCACGCTCCGGCACCTGCAAACCGGCGAGCTTTTCGACGGCGAGGGCGTAAGCCCAGTTGTTTGTGAGTGAGCAGAAGTAGTCGAGCCGGTCAGTGTAGGGCATCGAAGCTAGATACGTCGTGCCTTCGGCGATCTTCTCGTGATTGCGATGC
>JANOHH010000715.1:0-6734 GCA_031406395.1 Verrucomicrobiota bacterium
CGACGTGCGGCCCGGCCCGGGCCCGATTCTACCGCCGCTTATCGCGCTGCCGCACAGTGAAGCCGCCAGCATTACGGGCGGGCGTGTTTATCATGGAAAAAAACTTGCGTCGCTGGGCGGAGCCTATCTCTACGGCGATTGGGAAACGGGAAAATTCTGGGCCTTGCGCAACCGCGGCGACGAACTTCTCTCCAACGATGAGCTTTGCCGAACCACTCTCAAACCCGTTTCCTTCGCCGAAGACCGCGATGGTGAATTGCTAATTCTCGATTACAACGGCGGCATTTACGGATTTGTTTCCAACACCGTCGGAGGAGCGAACCTGGACTTTCCGCGTCGTTTGAGTGAGACGGGCTTGTTCCGCAACGTCGCCGCCCTCACGCCTGAATCAGGCGTGGTGTCCTATCAGATCAACGCTGAAATGTGGAGTGATTTTGCCCGGGCGGAACGCGTCGTCGGCTTGCCCGGCGCGGGTGTCATCGTCACCGCCGGCGGCCGTGAAACCATTGCTGGCCGCATGTGGGATTTTCCCTTGAACACGGTATTTGCGCGCACGCTCAGTCTGGAAATGCACAGCGGGCAGCCCGCGACCCGGCGACGCATCGAGACGCAACTATTGCACTTCACGGAATCGGGATGGAACGCGTACACCTTCCGCTGGAACGCCGCGCAGACGGACGCCGAGTTGGTCGAGAGCGAGGGCACGAACGACGTGTTAGCCGTGACTGATGCGGCCGCGCCCGGTGGGCAGCGCGAAATTCCGTGGCGTTTCGCGAGCCGGGCCGAATGTTTCCGGTGCCACAACGCGTGGGCGGGGGAAACCCTTTCGTTCAACTGGCTTCAATTGAACACGGTCGCCGCGAACTCAGAATTGATAAGACTTGAGAACCTCGGTGTGCTGCGGGTGAAAGATGCGCCCCGGCCACTGGATCGCTTGGTGAATCCCCAAGACGCCTCCCAACCGCTCGCCGGGCGGGCGCGTTCCTGGCTGCATGTGAACTGCGCGGGATGTCATCGTTTCGGTGCGGGCGGTGGGGTGCCGCTGCAGTTCAACTTCGACCAACCCATCGAAAAGTCACGCGCGCTCGACGTGAAACCAGTGCGGGGTGACTTCGGAATCTTCGAGGCGCGTGTCATCGCCCCTGGGGACCCCTATCGCTCGGTGATGTTTTATCGCATTTGTGCGGATGGCTTGGGCCACATGCCGCACTTCGGCGCGCGGCTCGCTGATGAATCGGGCATCCGGCTGGTACGCGATTGGATTCGGTCCCTCCCTGGCGAATCACCGGCAACCAACGTCGTCGTATCGTCAAAGCTCGTGGCGGCCAACTTGGCGAAACTGGAACAGGTGGATGGGGCGACGCGCCAGGAAATCCTCGCAAAATTGCTCGCCAACATGAGCGGTTGTCTGGGGTTGATGGGCGAAATCACCGATCCGGCGTTGCGAACGCAAATCGCCGTCGCTGCCGCTGGTCACACCAACGCCCTGGTTCGCGATTTGTTTCAACGGTGGCTCCCGCCGGGCCAACGTCGCCGAACGCTCGGTAGCGATTTCAATCCGCAAACCGTGCTCGAGCTGTCGGGCAAAGCCGCGCAGGGTCAGGAGCTATTTCTCAACGCCGCGCAGTGTTCGCGTTGCCACGTCGGCAACGGCAAGGGGCGGGCGTTCGGTCCCGAGCTCACCGGGATCGGCCAAAAATACACCCGCGCCCAGTTGCTCGAACAGATCATTTTTCCTTCGAAGCTCGTAGCCCCGGAGTACAAAACCACCATCGTTACTTTGCGGAACGGTACTGAGTTGAGTGGCTTCATCCGCGAACAAAGCGCCACTGAAATTGTGCTGCGAGACGAATCTTTGACCGACCATCGCGTGAAATTATCTGACGTTCAAACCACGCACGATTCCAGTCTTTCGGCGATGCCGGAGGGACTGCTCGCACCCTTGACCCCCCAGGAAGCGGCAAATCTGCTGGAGTATTTGATCCCCAGCAAGCCGTCCCATCCTTAAGCGGACAAGGTGTCCGCGCGAGGGGTGCGCATGACTGGTGGCTGGAATGGCTAGCAACGCCTCTGAGTTCTCCTTGCAAGTTAACACCCGGCGTCGGCCAGGTCCCGAGTTGGTGAAAGGCACGGAACGGTTTCAACCGTTTCCTCGTTCCAATGTTGCTCCCCGCATTGGCCAAGCCTTTGGAACGGCTCCCGCCCGCTGCGGGTCCGACACTGGGCTGATGCCCGGTGCCGATGAGAGATTGCAGGAATTTGAGCGGCGACCCGGCACCATGGCAAGTTAGCTCCAGACTCGACGGTCCGGTCCCTTTTTTGGCATTCTGGTCGGGCATGAAATCGAATTCGAAACAAAATCATGGTTTACCCCGTTCCCGTCCCCCGCTGGCGCGGATGCTGCGTATTCATCAGGCAATTCAATGCGGCAAGTTTCCCAACGCCACCCAGCTCGCCACCGAACTGGAGGTCAGCACCAAATCCATCCAGCGGGATCTCGAATTCATGCGCGACCGGCTCGATCTGCCGCTTGAATATCATCCGCAGAAGTTTGGCTATCATTACACCGAGGAAGTCAGTTCCTTTCCCACGCTGCACATCACTGAGGGTGAACTGGTGGCGCTGGTCATCGCGGAAAAAGCGCTCCAACAGTATCGCGGCACGCAATTCGAGAAGCCCCTCCTCAGCGCCATTCGCAAAATCGAGCAATCGCTGCCGGACACCATTTCCCTGAACCTCGCCGAGGTGGAGCAAACCATTTCTTTCCGCACCCGTGCCGAGCCGGTGTTGAACCTGGCGATCTTCGACACGCTCGCCAAAGCCACCGCCCATCGGCAACAGCTCGAGCTGACCTATCGCAAAGCCGGCAGCCGCCAGAGCGAGGCGCGCCTCATCGATCCCTACCACCTCGCGAACATTAATGGCGAATGGTATCTCTTCGCCTGGGATCATGCGCGCAAGGACATCCGTACCTTCGTTCCGTCGCGGGTGCAAGCCGTGAAGCCAAACGGCCAAACCTTTCCCCGCCCGCAAAAATTCTCGCTCGAACAGCGCCTGCGCGACAGCTTTGGGGTGCATTCCGGCGCCGGTCAATTTGACGTCGTTCTTCACTTCAATGCGCGCGTCGCAGATTATATCCGGGAAAAGAAATGGCACACATCCCAACAGCAGCGCGAGTTGAAAGGCGGAGGCGTGGAATTGCGGTTGAAGCTTTCAAGCCTCGAGGAGATCAAACGCTGGGTGTTGAGTTGGGGGGCGGACGCCGTCGTGGTGAAGCCCAAGGAACTTGCGGTCGCCATCCAGCAGGCCGCACGACAAATTCTTGCCTCGGGTGGGTGAATGCGAGCCGATCATGGGGACCGAGTTGGTCCTACTCGCCCGGGTGGCAGACCGCGGCTGGGCCCGGGGCGGTCGTCGACAAAACTCCCTTATTGCGGGGCTGAGCGACCCGTGCTAGTTTGCGCGCGCTTAAGATATCATGGCTGACGACAACAAGAAACAAGACGACGACAAGGGCGGCAAAAAGATGGGCGAGTTTCGCCTGCAACCGCGCACCTGGCTGGTTTGGGTTATCATCATCGGCGGCATTATCTTGCTGGTGACAATGAAAGACCGGCTCGAAGTGCCGCGCGCCACCCTCTCGCAATACGAGTTTTTCCAGAAGGTGGATTCCAATCTCGTCGCCAGCGCTAGTATTAATTATGGCGCCCAGTCGGCACTGACGGAGATCGTCGGCAGTTATTACCGGACCACCGCGGACGGGAGCAAGGTGATGAAGGATGGGGGCAAGGCGGAGGAAGTGCCGTTTCGCACCAAGGCGCGGCTGACTGAGGCTTTGGAAAACAAACTCCTTACGGTCGAGAAAATCGAGCCGCACGAGGTCAGTGCGCTGCTCTACAGTTTGGGCATTCAACTGCTTTTCCTGGCGGTCATTGGCCTGTTCCTCTGGTTTTTCTTCATTCGCCAGATTCGGATGGCTGGCAAGGGCGCCTTGAGTTTCGGCAAAAGCAAGGCGCGGTTGTTGGCCAAGGAGCGCAATAAAACCACGTTCAAAGACGTCGCGGGCGTGGACGAAGCCATCGAAGAAGTCTCGGAGCTGGTCGAATTCTTGAAAGACCCAAAGAAATTTCAGCGGCTCGGTGGGCGGATTCCCAAAGGGGTATTGATGATCGGTGCGCCCGGCACCGGCAAAACGCTCCTGGCCAAGGCCATCGCGGGGGAAGCAGATGCGGCATTCTTTAGCATCAGCGGATCGGATTTCGTGGAGATGTTTGTCGGCGTGGGCGCGAGCCGCGTGCGGGACATGTTCGAGCAGGCGCGGAAAGCCACGCCGTGCCTCGTGTTCATTGACGAGATTGACGCGGTGGGCCGTTCGCGCGGCCACGGTATGGGCGGCGGCAACGACGAACGGGAGCAAACGCTGAATGCCCTGCTCGTGGAGATGGACGGCTTTGACACCCAGGAAGGCATTATCATCATCGCGGCCACGAATCGGCCGGACGTGCTGGATCCTGCCTTGCTCCGACCCGGACGCTTTGACCGTCAAGTCACAGTGAATTTGCCCGACGTGCGCGGGCGGGAGGGCATTTTGAAAGTCCACGCGAAGAACGTGAAGCTTTCGCCGGAAGTGGATTTATCCATCATTGCGCGTGGCACGCCGGGTTACTCCGGCGCGGAGTTGGCCAACCTGCTTAACGAAGCGGCGCTCCTCGCCGCTCGGACCAACCGGAAGGGCATCGGTATGCTCGAGTTGGAGGAGGCGCGCGACAAAGTCCGTTGGGGCCGCGAGCGTCGCAGCATGGCGATGTCCGACGAAGACAAGCGCGCCACCGCCTGGCACGAGGCCGGTCACGCCCTCGTAAACGTGATCCTCAAGCACACCCATCCATTGCACAAGGTAACGATCATTCCCCGCGGTCGCGCCCTCGGGGTGACGATGTCGTTGCCCAAGGAAGATGTGTTGAACATGCGGAAGAAACAGGCGATCGACACCATCATCATGACGATGGCCGGACGCATCGCCGAGGAATGTGTGATCGATGACATTTCCAGCGGCGCCGCCAGCGACATTCAACAAGCCACCGCGATGGCCCGGGCCATGATCATGCACTGGGGCATGAGCGAGAAGCTGGGCAATGTGCTCTACGGCGAGAGTCAGGAATATGTTTTCCTCGGGCGCGACATGATGCGTTCCAAAGATTACAGCGAACAGACGGCACGCAACATTGACGACGAAGTGAAACGGATCATTGACGAAGCCTATCGCACGGCGAAGGAAATCATTGATACGCACCGCGACAAGCTGGAGATGATTGCCAAGGCGCTGCTTGAATATGAAACGCTGGACGGTTTGCAAGTGGCGGACATTGTTCGGACGGGCACGTTCACGCCGCCCCCCAAACCGCCCCCGCCCATGGATCCGCCCATGGGTGCTCCCGCCGGAACGCCTTTGCCGGAAGCGCCCCCCAGATCCGTGCCGCCCACGCTCCCGGGCTTGGGAAATCCCGCGCCCGCACCCGCCGCGTAAATCTTCCAACTTTCCTACCCATTGGGCTTTGATTAGCCTCCGTGCATGATCATTGCGCCGTCGCTGTTGGCCGCCAATTTCGGACAACTCGCCAAAGATACCCTGCGCGCCTCCAAGTCGGGCGCGCAGTGGTTGCATCTCGACATCATGGACGGCCATTTCGTGCCGAATATTTCCTTCGGCCCACACGTCGTGAAAACCTTGCGACCCTTGTCGAAAATGTTTTTCGATGTACATCTCATGTGCTCGAAGCCGGAGATTCTGTTGGAGCCTTTTGCCAGGGCGGGCGCGGATCAAATCATCATTCACGTGGAGTTGGGCGACGCCGTCGCGCCCTTGATCTGGAAAATCCGGGCGCTCGGCAAAAAGGTTGGACTGGCCGTCAACCCACCCACCAGCATCACCCTCGCGCAACCGCACCTCGGGCAGATTGATCTGCTCTTGGTGCTGACGGTCAACCCGGGCTTTGGCGGTCAGTCGTTCATCCATGAGTGCCTGCCAAAAATCCAGCAAGCCAGCGCCTGGCGGCGGGAAAAGAACCTCCGCTACCGCGTCGAAGTGGACGGCGGCATCAACAATCAAACGGTCGCCGATTGTGCGGCGGCGGGTGCGGACACTTTCGTGGCGGGTACGGCGTTGTTCAGTCGTCGCAACCTGAAGGCCGCCGTAGCCAAAATGCAAAAAATTGTGGAGGCCAATGACCCGGGCTTGGCGGACCTGAAGCTCTGAGCTTTGAAAATGATCACTCACTCATGAATATCAAATTTGGGACGGACGGCTGGCGTGCGGTGATTGCGGAGGATTTTACCTTCGCCAACGTGGCGAGCGTGGCGCAGGCGACGGCGGATTATTGGAATGCCAATCCCGTAGCCGGGGCGGAGAAGAAAGTCATCGTCGGCTATGACCGCCGGTTTCTTTCGAATGAATTTGCCCGCTGCACGGCCGAGGTTTTTGCGGGCAATGGCTTCGCGGTCGTGCTGACACCAGAGCCCACCCCCACGCCTTCAGTCTCTTTCGCGGTGAAACAACTACACGCCGTCGGCGGTGTGATGATTACAGCCAGCCACAATCCACCCACGTTCAACGGCTTCAAGCTCAAGTCCCATTACGGTGGCTCCAGTGACTCGGAGACCTGCCAGGCCATCGAAGGCTGGCTCGATAGGAATCCTGTCCGCACGGTCAAGCTGGCTGACGGCGTCAAAGCAAA
>JANOHH010000727.1:0-1179 GCA_031406395.1 Verrucomicrobiota bacterium
TCCATTGGTGGGACAAGGTGCGCCTGCCTGCTTGGGTAAAGAAACTTTCACCGCCCCCGCTTCCGCTCCAAGCCAAATCAGCACCCGTGACCCGCGAGCCACCGCTTATGTTTGTGGACGTGAGTTCGCTGCAGGCGGTCACCGAAGTGCCCAAGGAAACGAAGTTTTATTCGGACAAGAATTCGGTGGCCGCGAACCCGGAAGTGAACCTCGACGCGAACGCGCCAAAATTGGACGGCAAACAAGAGCAAGTGCCCAAGACGGAGGACGTCGCTCGCGATAAATTCCCGCTCGCGCCAGATCCGCCGAAGCCAAAGTCCGAGCCGGAGCCAGAAGCACAACCAAAGCCCAAACTCGCGCCCGGGACTATGACGATCGCGAAAGCGGAGTTAAAGCCACAGCCGGAAAAAGCCCGCCCGCGCACGATCAAGGAGGCATTGCTCCAGCGGAATCAAATGCCCGGCCAGAAGGCAAAGCTAGATGCGGGGGCACAGCAGCGCCCCAACGCCTCTTACGATGTCAAGGCCACCGGTTTTGGTGCGTATGACCGCGCGTTCATTGATGCGGTGTCGTCGCGCTGGTATGACTTGTTGGACAGCATGAGCTATGACGGCTATCGCAGTGGCCGCGTGGTGGTGCAATTTAACTTGAATTACGACGGGCGCATCACCGAAATGAAGCTGGTTGAGTCCACGGTGACCGAGACCCTCGCATTGTTGTGCCAGAAGGCGGTGCTCGATCCGTCACCCTTTGACAAGTGGCCGCGCGAAATGCGGCTGATGATCGGCGAGGATTCGCGCCGGATTACGTTCACTTTTTATTACAACTAACCGTTACGTCCAAACGACCAATCGCACGCCTGGCTAATCAAATTGAACATGGAAACCCTCGTATACATTTTGCTGATCACCACCTCCGTTGTGGGCCTGACGTTTATTGTGGAACGCGGTCTGGCGTTGCGCTGGAAGAAAGTGGTGCCGCCGGAAATCGAATCGGCCATCGCCGCCTGCCAAACGCGGGAGGACGTTGCCATGCTCGATCGGGTCTGCCAGCAACACGCGTCGCCGCTCGGGCGTTTGCTGTTGTTGGCAATCAGTCGTTTGAACTGGCCGAAGGAGGAAAACGCCGACGCGCTGCAGACCCGCGCCCGTCATGAGATGGTCCGCTTGGAACGTGGTT
>JANOHH010000790.1:0-7372 GCA_031406395.1 Verrucomicrobiota bacterium
TGGTTTTCAATCCCCTGCCCTGGCAGCGCGATGGCATCGTCACCCTCAAGACCGGCACCAGATTTTCCGCCGTGCAACCAGCATCAGGCGGAGACGTCGCGACCGTCAATGCCGATGGCGTAGCCCTGACATTCGTCGCCCGGGGTCTGCCACCGATGGGTTATCAGACCTTCGTGCCCGTGAAGGAGAAACCAGTCGCCGCACACCTAAAGGCCGACGTAGCAGCAGCGACGTTGGAGAATGGGTTTTTCAAGATCACCCTCGATCCGGCGCGCGGGAGCATCGCTTCGTTGATGGACACACGTTCCGGCCGTGAACTGGTGGACCCCGCCGCGCCGCAGGGGTTCGGACAATATCTCTACGAGCGATTCGATCGCGATCAGGTGCAGGCCTTCGTCAAAGCCTACGTCAAGATCAGTGCCGATTGGGGACTCAACGAATTGGGCAAACCCAGCATGCCCCCGGCGACCCAGGTTCCCTACCTCGCCGCGTCGCCGAAGAATTTCCAACTGCGCTTTGAGCGGACGCCTGTCTCGGTCAGCGCCGTGATGGATGCGCCAGCCGGCAACGGCGTGCCGAATACCGTGACGACCCGGTTTACACTCTATGCGGATAAACCCTGGGTGGACTTGGAGGTAACGGTTCACAACAAACCCTTCGATTCCTGGCCGGAAGCGGGCTGGATTTGTCTGCCGTTCAAGGTGGAAGAGCCGCAATTTAGCCTGGGGCGTCTCGGTTCGATCATTGATCCCGCCAGAGACATCGTCTGGGGCTGCAACTTTCACCTGTTCGCGCTGAATAGCGGATTGACGATCACCGATCCGGCCAACCGCGGCGTGGGCTTGTGTCCGCTGGACTCGCCGCTGGTGAGCCTCGGGGAGCCGGGTGGCTGGAGATATTCGAATAAATTCGCACCTCGAAAGCCGCACGTCTTTATCAATCTGTTCAACAACCAATGGTCCACGAATTTCCGACTATGGAACGCCGGGACCTGGACGTCGCGGGTCCGGCTGTGGTCCGTGGCGGGCAATGACGCCGGTAAGAATCTCGTCGTGCCATCCGCGGAAGCGCGTTTCCCGCTGGTGGCCGCCATCGCTGACGGTGCGGCAGGAAAACTACCCCCGAGCCAAACCGGCCTCGAACTTTCGCGGCCCAGCGTTGCCGTTACCGCGTTCGGTCGCAATCCGGATGGCAATGGCACCTTGCTGCGTCTGTGGGAACAGGCCGGTCAGGCAGCGCCGGCGCGGGTGCAGCTTCCGCCTACGATAAAAGCAACCGTTGCGCGGCCGGTTGATTTGCGGGGCCGCATTTCCGGTGACGGCATTCCAATCGAGTCCGGCAGCTTCACGACTTGGCTCGAAGCCTTTGCCCCGGCATCGTTCGTCCTTGAATCAACTCGGTGAACCATCAGGCATGACCTCCACAACGTTCAATTCATCTGCGTGGGTAAAGCCCGGTGGAGGGCAAGGTTCATGACCGTACTGGCCTGCGATCTCGGCGGCACCCGCATGAAGCTCGGTCTCGTCCGCGACGGAAAAGTGCTGGCGCAAACCGTTGAACCGGCAAACTCGAAACAGGGCCTCGCGCCGCAATTGCCTGTCCTCAAGACCGCCTGGCTGCGGTTACTGCAGGAATTAAAACTCACGCCGCGCGATTGCGCCGGCATCAGCATCGCGTTTCCCAGTTTGATTGATCCCGCTACCGGTCGAGTCCTGGCCGAGTATGGCAAATTTGCCGACGCGATGGATCTCGACCTGCGTGCGTGGGCGCAAGGCGAACTCGGCCTGCCGCTCGCCATCGAGAACGATGCGCGCATGGCCTTGATCGGCGAGTGGCGTGCGGGGGCGGGGCGCGGTTTGGATAATCTGGTAATGATGACGCTCGGCACCGGTTTGGGCACTTGCGCCATCATTGAAGGCCGCGTACTCCGTGGCAAACACGGCCAGGCCGGTGTGCTGGGCGGTCACACCACCGTGCGCTATGGCGGCCGGGCGTGCAGTTGTGGCAACATCGGCTGCGCGGAAGCCGAAGCCTCCACAGCGATTCTTTGCGACTCAGCGGCCAGCCTGCCGGAGTGGGATCACAGCTCACTGCGCCGGCTGGCCACACTGAACTACGCCGCTGTCTTCAAGCATGCCGCCCAGAACGACCGGTGCGCGGTGAAATTGCGCGACCACAGTCTGCTGGTCTGGTCCACTCTCGCAGTAAATCTCATCCACGCCTACGACCCGGAGTTGGTCATTCTCGGCGGTGGCATCATGGCGAGTGCGGATGTGATTCTGCCCGTTGTCCGTAAATACGTCGCCCGCCACGCCCACACTCCATGGGGGAAGGTGCGCATCGAGGCTTCCGCGCTCGGTGACCAAGCGGCCCTCGTCGCCGCGGAATGGTTGCTCAAAGAACAATTTCCCAAGTTGTGAATCGGTTTCACAACATCTTCATAATAGCGACCGGCATCCGGGCCTGCCAAAGAGCCAAGTTTCCCAGCCTGGTGGCAAAGTGCGCTCTGCTGACGCACGCCAAAAACCTGTAAAATGCGAAATTCCAACTACGACAAATTTCCCTTTGTGGCCGTCCCAAACGGCGAGGACGCCTGCACCCAAGGCTGGATTGCGATTGCGGCTCGCTTGCAACTAGCGATCGCCCAGCGGGCCATGAAGAAAACCATCCTGATCGTCGAGTGTTATCCCGGCGTGGACGAAATCGCCCTGCTCCATGAACTCCAGGAACGCCTCAAGCCCGCATTGGCCCTGCGCGCCAACGAAGCCATGCACTCGCCCGACAAGATTGACGCCCTCGTCGCGCCGTTTCTTGGCGGGAACGATCCGGTGTTTGGCTTTCTGTGCGGACTTGCGTTGCCGCAGTTATTTGACGCGGAACGGCTCTGGCATTGCCGCCGACAAATCGAGAAGCTCGCCGAAGGGTTGGTCATCATCGTCGGTTGCGGCGCGTCGTTGATTGCCTGGGGAGAAATTTTGGTTTACGCCGATCTCGCAAGGTGGGAGGCGCAACTGCGCTTCCGCCGCAACGAGGCCAGCAACCTGGGCGTGGAAAACCGCACGCTCGCGGCCAGCCTGCAATACAAGCGCGCGTTCTTTGTGGACTGGCGCGTGGCCGACCGTTGGAAACGCCCGCTCATCGCGCGCTGGGATTTTGTCCTCGACACGAACAAGCCCGCCGAGCCGAAACTCGCAGACGGCGACGCCGTGCGGCGCGGTCTGCGCCAAGCGGTGAAACAACCTTTCCGCGTCGTGCCGCTTTTCGATCCCGCGCCCTGGGGCGGACAGTGGCTCAAAGAAGTTTGTGATCTTGACCTCCACGCGAAGAATTACGGCTGGGGGTTTGATTGTGTGCCGGAGGAAAACAGTTTACTGCTCGGCTTCGGCCCGGCGCGGGTGGAGTTGCCTTCGCTGGATCTGGTATTTGACCAGCCGCACGCGTTGCTGGGCGAATCGGTGCATGCCCGGTTCGGCGCCGAGTTTCCCATCCGCTTCGATTTTCTCGACACAATGGGTGGGGGCAATTTGAGCTTTCAAGTTCATCCCCTCACCGAATACATCCAGGAAAAGTTCGGGATGCACTACACGCAGGATGAAAGCTACTACCTCTTGGAAGCCGGGCCGGACGCAACGGTGCATCTGGGACTCAAAGAAGGCGTGGATCGTGATGCCATGCTGCGCGATCTGCAAGCCGCTGAAGCCGGTGGGGCGGCGTTCCCGGACGAGCGCTACGTGAACCAGTGGCCCGCCAAAAAACACGACCATTTTCTCATTCCCGCCGGCACGGTGCATTGCTCCGGAGCGAATGCCATGGTGCTCGAAATCAGCGCCACCCCCTACATCTTCACGTTCAAAATGTGGGACTGGGCCCGGCTCGGTCTCGACGGGAAGCCCCGGCCGATTCACCTGGACCACGGTGCCGCCAATATCCAATGGGACCGCACCACGGAATGGACGCGACGGAACCTCGTCAACCGCTTCGAACCGCTCGGCCATGGACCGGGCTGGCGCGAAGAGCGCACCGGACTGCATGAACGTGAGTTCATCGAGACGCGGCGACATTGGTTCACTCAAGCTGCGCCGCATGATACGCACGGCGGCGTCAACGTGTTAAACCTGGTTGAAGGCGAAGAGGCAATCGTAGAAAGCCCAACCGAGGCGTTTGCGCCGCTCGTCATTCACTATGCGGAAACCTTCATCGTGCCGGCGGCCGTTGGGGCGTACACCATTCGCCCGCGCGGTCCCGGCATCGGGCAGGAATGCGCCACGATGAAAGCTTACGTTCGAACCTGACAACCCATGTACCCTCTCGAAAAATTACTTTCCCATTTTGACTCGGCAACCGGCGAGATCGCGGGAGCGCCGACCACCGAACGTCACCTGAGCGATCTGCGAGGCTCTTTCGCCGACCCCGCCGCCTACGAAGCGACGCTGGCGGCGGGCAACCCCCTGCTCTACCGCGTAGCCAGCGTCGAACCCGCCACCGGCATCGGCGACCTACATTACGGGGTCGGTCGGCTCATGCCCGGCAAAATCGGCAAGGAGTATTTCATGACCAAGGGCCATCTGCATTCGTGGCGGCAGGCGGCGGAATTTTACTTTGGCCTAAGCGGAGAAGGCGTGATGCTGCTCGAGGACGAGGCCACCGGCGAAAGCCGCATTGTCCCCCTCCGCCCGAATGGCGTGGTTTATGTCCCTGGCCACATGGCCCACCGTACCATGAACACGGGACGGGTACCGCTGACCTATATCGGCGTTTACCCGGCCAAGGCGGGCCATGATTACAGCACGATTACCTTAACCAATTTCCGCTGTGTCGTGATCGAACGGGACGGCCAGCCCGCGATGATTGAAAGGAAATGCCTGATATGACTAACTTCGTCACCAAACCTATCCCAGCGGACAAACCACCGGTATCGTTCGTCGAACGACCATGGGGCTCGTTCAACCAGTACGCCTTCAACTCCGACTGCACCGTCAGCCTGATGACCGTACTCCCCGGGCAGCGACTGAGCCTACAATCCCACACCGGCCGAGCCGAATTGTGGATTGTATTGGATGACGGTGCGATGGTGCAGGTCGGTGGGACGGCCCGCGAGTACAAGGCCGGCGAGGAGATCTGGATTCCCGCCAACGAAAAACACCGACTCAGTTGCAGCGGTGAAAAACCCGTACGCGTGCTCGAAGTCGCCTTCGGCAACTGGCAGCAGGATGACATCAAGCGTTACGCCGATGACTATCGGCGCGACGCGGCCGCTACGAAGTAAATTGCCCAACGAACCGACAAACGGACTTACTGTATGCAAATCAAACCCACCCTCCGCATGCGCCCATCAACTAGGCTCCCTGCCAGAGCCGGAGACCAAAATGCGCAGCCAGTGCATTGTCCGGCCATCTCGAGGCAAATGGAAAGCCAAAGGCATTCGCCAGATTGAATATTCCCGACCGGGCCATTTGTAGCTGGAGACTGGCCGATGATCGTTTTCCACAGGCCCACCCGCGATTGGATTTCTGCCACACCGTACAACGTCGCGTGGCTGTGGGCTGCGCGCGCTTTGGGGGAGACAGAGGGAGGGTGCAAACCTGGCTCAAACCGCTGGTAAAACCGTTGAACCACCAGTCGGCCATCAAAGTCATCCGACAACAGGAAGCAGCGCTGGCGGGATTGGTGGAAGTTTCTTCCCCCCAGGCGTGATCCGAGCGGTGAACTCTTTTCACGAGCATCTGGAGCGGATGGGCGATCGTGCGGGACAACGCCGCGGGGAACTCATTGGTAGCGGGCCGATCGAAGCCGCATATCGGCAAACACCATGCCGCCGCAGAGCGCACGGGCTAGTTTTGGAGTCGGTGAGGCGATAAGGCGAGGATGTGCCTGGAACCGTTCTGGCGCAACGATCGCTGGCATTTCTTTACCCCCACACGTCATCCTCCAGCCCTGCAAGAAACGGAGATGCCTAATCTTTCCAGCCGCGTCACCGACAAATGATAAATTACTTCTTGCGCCGAACCTACCACCTGCCTAGACTAAGCGCTCTTTTGGAAAGAAACACAATTTATGCGACGCCCTAAAGGTATTAAAACAAAGAAATCTGTGGCCAAGCGATTCAAGATCACGGCCCGCGGCAAGGTCCTGCGCAATCAGGCCGGTCGCCGTCACCTCTGCCAAGGCAAGAGCGCCAAGCGGCGTCGAAGCCTGCGCGGTTCGGTTCTCGTGCACGAGACCGACGTGTATCGGATCAAGCAGAACCTTCCGTTCAGCCACTAAGCCAGAGTTTATCGCCCCGCAACTGAAATTATTTTATGCGAGTCACCAACGCGCCCGCCTCCCGAAAACGCCGCAACCGCATGTTGCAAGCGGCCAAAGGCTTTCGCCTCAAACGCTCCAAACTTTATCGCTACGCCTCCGATGCCGTGGATCACGGCCGGCAGTACGCCTCTCGCGACCGTCGCGTCATGAAGCGCACGTTTCGCTACCTCTGGCAGGCCCGTATCAACGCCGCAGCCCGGACGGCCGGGATTACTTACAGCCGCTTCATCGAAGGGCTGAAGGCCGCCAAGTGCGAGCTCGACCGAAAAATCATTTCCGATCTTGCGGCGACGGATGCCGTTGCGTTTGGTGAACTGGTCAAACTCGCGCAAGACGCGCTCAAGACCAAGGCGGCCAAAGTCGCGAAGGTCTGATCCAAAACGATTCTATGGCAAACGGGCGACCCGCAAAGGTTGCCCGTTTTGCTTTCGGATGGCAGTGCAGTTGGACCGTCGCAAGAGGCACAACTCGGTGGTCATGTTTCAAATCCCCATGAGCTCATTCCTTCAGGACAGGCGGCGGCTGGGGCAGCTGCGTTTTCACAGTGCTTTTTCTTTTGTGACTTTTGCCCCTCCTTGCGGCTAGACTCCCCGACAATTTATGGCTGGATTTCTTGACGATATTGAACCGCTCAAACAAACCGCGCTAGCAGAGCTAAGAGCGGCACCGGACCTCGCGGCCTTGGAACAAGCCAAGGGCGCGTGGATCGGCCCGAACGGGAAATTTACCGCGTTGATGAAACAGCTCGGCTCCCTTACCAAGGAGGAAAAGCCCGCTGCCGGCAAACTTATTAACGCGGCCAAGGTCGAACTCGAAGCCGCTCTGGCTTCCCGCCGTGAAGAACTCGAACTCGCTGCCGCCCTGCCCAAGGAGCCGACCGACTTCACGCTCCCCGGGCGCCGACGCGCCCTTGGCAAACTGCATCCGCTCACGCAAGTCACCGAGGACATTGTCCGCGCCTTTCGCAAGATCGGTTTCGCCGTCGCCGATGGGCCCGAGATTGAAGACGAGTATCATTGCTTTGATGCGCTCAATACGCCCGCCGACCATCCCGCGCGCGATGCCC
>JANOHH010000796.1:0-6187 GCA_031406395.1 Verrucomicrobiota bacterium
CCCATTGGCCGCACCCGCGCCGCCAGACGCTGCGGCAGGCCGGGAGCGCGCGGGTTGATCTCGCTGGATGTCATGCCTGGCAACGTTAGCTGAGACGGCAGGCGCGGACAAACGATCAAGATTTCAGCACAAGTCGCGGCAGGTGTGACTGGAAGTGGCGGTCAGTGTGGAGGAACGGCTCGCGCTGCGAGCCGTCGGGCCGCGTGGAGCGGCCCGCCCAAGCGCCCGCCCGGTCCGCCCGCCCGGCGCGGGCGGAGTGCTCGCAGCGCGAGCACTGCCACCACTCCGGTTGATCGCCACTTCCAGTCACACCCAGTCTCGGCCCTGAGTTGCGCCCCGCTTGATTTGCATCAATCATAATTCCTGTCATGAACCTACAGGAGCAGAACCCGGATGTCCTGGTCATCGGCGCGGGAATGGCCGGGTTGACCGCAGCGGCGGAATTGCAGCGCGCCGGTCGCCGTGTGCGCGTGCTCGATAAAGGCCGCGGCGTGGGCGGTCGACTGGCGAGCCGACGCCTGGGCGAGGCCACCTTCGATCATGGGGCGCAATTCATCACGACCCGCGACCCGCGCTTCGTCGCCGCCCTGGAGGGTTGGCGGCAGACCGGCGTGGTCGAGGAATGGTGTCGCGGTTTCGCGGAAAACGCAGACGGTCATCCGCGTTGGCGGGGAAAACCCAGCATGAAGTGCGTGGCGAAACATCTCGCGCACGGCCTTGAGGTCCTCGTGGAGAAGCAGGTCGTTGCGCTGCATCGCTTGCAAGATCAATGGCGTGCGGAAACCAATACAGGCGAGGTTTACTCGGCGAGCGCCGTGGTGCTGACGCCACCCGTGCCGCAATCGCTGGCCCTGATGGCAGCGGGGGGATTTGGGTTTCCGCCAGAAATGCACGCACGCCTAGCGGACATTGATTACGAGCGTTGCCTCGCGGTCATGGCCGTGCTCGACGTACCGTCGCGCCTGCCACCGCCCGGCGGTTTCGCGCCCGCCGAGGGACCGATCGCATGGATCGCGGACAATCAGTTGAAGGGGATCTCGGCCGAGCCTGCCGTCACAATCCACGCCACGCACGGCTTCAGTCTGGAGCATTGGGACGCCGATCGGCTGGCGAGCGGTCGGCGGTTGCTCGAAGCGGCGGCGGAATGGTTGGGTGCGGGCATCAAGACTTTTCAAGTCCATGGCTGGCGTTACAGCAAACCGATGCGGGTGCATGAGCAAGCCTGCGTGATCGTGAGTCAGTCTCCCAGGCTGGTGTTGGCCGGCGATGCCTTCGCCGGGCCAAAAGTCGAGGGTGCAGCGCTCTCGGGTTGGGCGGCCGCTGAAGCCATTTTGCAATCCACGTCATGAAGCCCAAAGCCGGCAATACTTTTCCAACGCAACTGGTGGCACCAACAAATATGGAAGCTCAATCACATTCACGGCTTGATTCTGCGGGGTCGCCGTCCCACGGTGAAATCAAGCCGCTCAAATCATTGCCCGCATGACTACGACTTCGCCCCACGATCCCCGTCCCAACCCAACCGGCAACGGCCGGCTGGTGTTGGACGTTTGCGGCGTTTCAAAATCCTATGCGGGTCGCCCGGTGCTGCGAAACGTGTCCTTTCTGCTTCACGCGGGCCAGCGGTTGGCGCTCACCGGCCCTTCGGGTAGCGGCAAGACCACGTTGCTCAACTGCCTGGGCGGAGTGGATCGGCCGGACTCCGGCTCGATTGTTTTGCACGGCGACGCGTTGGAAAAACTTTCCAGCGATCAGCTCGCCCGGGTTCGCCGCCAACGGGTCGGCACCGTGTTTCAATTCTTTCATCTGCTGCCCACGCTGACGGCGTTTGAGAATGTCGAGTTTCCCCTGCAATTGATCGGCGTGCCGCCGGACCAGCGGCGGTTGCGCGTGGAATCGTTGCTCGAACGCGTCCATCTTACCGCGCGCGCCCAGGCATTTCCCGCGCAGCTTTCCGGCGGCGAAATGCAGCGGGTGGCCATCGCGCGGGCGCTCATCCATCAACCCGACCTCATTCTCGCGGACGAACCGACCGGCAATTTGGATTCGGCCAACGGCGAGAACATCCTCGCACTCCTGCACGATCTCACCGAAGAAACGCACACGGCGTTGGTGCTCGTTACTCACAGCCTGGAAGCGACCCGCATCTGCCATCGCACGATTCACTTGCGCGATGGCGCGGTGGTCTCGGAGACGCTGCATTCCTGATTGCATGGATGCTCTGTCTGCCAACGGCTTGACGGCCACTCTGCTGCGAAAGTTCGCGCTGCGGCATTGGCGGGCCGCGCCCCGGCAGTCCGCGTTGCTGGTTTTGATTCTGGCGCTCGGCGTCGCGGTGTTCTTCTCCATCCGCCTGGCCAATCGCGCGGCGCTGGCCAGTTTTCAAAACTTCACCGACCTGATCACGCAAGAGAGCGATTGGTTGATTACCGCGCCAGCGGGTCTGCTGCCGGAATCATTGTTGCCGGAATTGCGGGAGCGATTGAACCCGCAGCCGGTCAGTATCATCCCTGTCTTCGAGACCACGGCGGCCCGCCCGCAAACCGACCCGGACGAAGCCATCGGGTCACGCGAAACCTTTCAACTGCTCGGGGTTGACCTGATTGGCGTGCAAAATCTCGCGGCCCGACGCGTTCAGGATCGTTCGTGGTTTGGGCAGGCCAACGCTGCCGCACCGGCGGCGGGCGGCGCGGAAAGTTTTTGGCAAATCTTCCGCAACCCGCGCGCGGTCTTCATCAGCGCGGCGCTGGCGGCGCGTGACCAACTCAAACTGGGCGACTCGTTGACCCTGGTGGTGAACGAAAAAATCGTGACGCTCGAAGTCGCGGGCATTATTCCGGCCAGCGCGGAACGCCCGCACGCTCCGGCCACGCTGCTGGTCATGGACCTGCCCGCACTCCAGAAGCTCGCTGGCCAGGCAGGCTCGCTCAGCCGCATTGAATTTGTTGTGGAAGAAGGGCCGGAGGTCGAGGCGCAGCGCGGGGATCTGCGGGAGCTGCTCGTGAGTTGGAGCGGGGAACGATGGCTCATCTCTTCGCCCGCAGATCGTCGGGCGAGCGCGGCCACGATGACCCGGGCCTTTCGGGTCAACCTCACCATTCTTTCGCTGATTGCCTTACTCGTGGGCCTCTATCTCATCTTTCAGGCACTGGACGGCGCGGTCGTCCGGCGGCGGGAAGAGATCGGAATTCTGCGGTCGTTGGGCGTCGAGGAATTTCTGATCCGGCGCGTGTGGTTGCTGGAGGCGGCGCTGTTGGGGCTGGCGGGTGGAGCGCGCGGCGCGGTGCTCGGTTGGGCCGGCGCGCAGTTCTCGGTGCGGTTGGTGGGCCGCACGGTCAACGCGCTTTATTACTCAACCAGCGTTGACGCCGCCCGACTTGAATGGGGCGAACTGGTGGCGGCGCTTTTCCTGGCGGTGGCCACCAGTCTCCTGGCCGGTTGGATTCCGGCGCGCGCCGCGGCGCGCACCCCGCCGGCGCAAATTCTCGTCCGCCATGCGCTCGCGCCGCCGGGCCTGCAATTCTGGCGCAAGGAATGGCTGGGCGCGCTCCTGGTGCTGGCAGGATTTGCTCTGGTGTGGCTGCCGCCGCTGCGTTTTGCGGGTGGGGTGCGCTTCCCGTTGGCAGGCTATTTCGCCGGGCTGTGTTGGATCATCGGCGGCGGCATTCTGAGCGGTGCAACCTTGCGCGCGCTGGCTCGGTTGGCCCGACCGCTGGGGCGCTGGTTAATTCCGGTCAAGCTCGCCGCCGGTCACTTGATTCAACCATCAGGTCGGCATCGTCTGGCCGTGGCGGGATTGGTTTGTGCCATTGCCATGACGGCCGGCATGACGATTCTGGTGGCGAGCTTTGATACCACCATGCACGGCTGGGTTGAGCGGACGTTCCAAGCCGACCTCTACATTTCCAGCAACGGTGCCCAGAGTGCCGCCACGGAAAACCGCATCTCACCTGAAACCTGGCAGGCCATCATTGCTCACCCGGCGGTTGGCGCCGTGAACCTGGTGCAAACGTGTGATGTGCAGTTGCCGGAAGGGAAGACGATGTTGACCGGCGCGGAACTCGAGGTGATGAAGCGGCGGACGGCCATTCCCTGGATGCAACCACCCGTTTCCGATGATGTCTTTGTTTATGAACGCAACGCCGCGCTTGCGCTGGTCAGTGAGAGTTTCAGTGAACGGTTTCGGTTGCGGCGGGGTGACTCATTCACTTTGCCGACACCCCAAGGCAAAAAGGAACTCACGATCGCCGGCGTCTTCTCCGATTACGGAAACGAACGCGGCTCGATTCTGGTGGAGCGGCGGCATTTTGCGGCTTGGTTTCAAAACGAACAGGTGTCCGGCCTGATGGTTTTTGTCCGGGCTGGCTTCGCGGCGGAGTCGCTGCGGGCGGAATGGTTGGCGCGTTATCCCGGACTGCGGGTCTTCAGCAACGCCCACTTGCGGGGGGAGATTCTCCGCATCTTCCGGCAGACCTTCGCGATCACTTACGCGCTCGAAGTCATCGGCGTGCTGGTGGCCGTGATCGGGCTGGGCCTGACGCTGGTGAGCGTGCTGCTGGAGCGACGGGCGGAACTGACGACCCTCCGCGCCCTCGGATTGAAGCGCGGAGAGATCGCCCAGGCCACGGCTTGCGAAGGGTTGGTCCTGGCCGTTGCCGGAGTCACCGTGGGCGGGGCCGTGAGTCTGGCGCTCGGCTGGATGCTGATTTTCGTGATCAACAAACAGACCTTTGGCTGGACGCTGGGATTCGACGTGCCGTGGCTGCAAATCGCGGGGCTCGCGTTCCTGGTGATCAGCGCCGGCACGAGCGTGGCCTACGGCGTCGGACGATGGGGCGCGGCGCTGCCAGCGGATCAGGAAGAATAGACCATGAGATCAAATCCAACATTCTGCGGGCGGGTGCTGACCGGCAATCGCCAGGCGATGATCCTTGCAGCGGTGTGGTTGAGTCATTTCCTCCCCGGGGTGGCCGCCGAGTTTCAGCCACCGTTGCAGACGGCTGACGGTTTCGCCGTGCCGCAACCAGGGCGGCGCTTTGAGTTTCCGCGCGACCATGGCAGCCATCCCGAATTCAAGATCGAGTGGTGGTATGTGACCGGGCATTTGTTCGGCGAATCGGATCGGCGTTTCGGTTTTCAAGCAACCTTCTTCCGGCGGGCCGGTCCACCGCCGACGAATGGAAGCGCTGCCACGGCCAGCTCAGAAATGTTCGGCAACGGCGAGTTGCATCTTGCGCACATGGCATTGCTGGACGTGCCAGCCGAACGGTTCATCTACGAAGAGCGGCTGAACCGCCTCGGTTGGGATGCCCGTTCGGACACAAACACCCTGGCGGTGCACAACGGCAACTGGTCTTTGCGTCTGGGCACGAATGCGAGCGGCCCATTGTCGCTGCAAGGTTCGATTCGCGGTGAAGCTGCCTTTTCGCTCGCGCTCACCCCGACCAAGCCACTCGTCGTCTTTGGTGAGAATGGCGTTTCCCGGAAGGGCGCTTCACCAACCGCGTCGAGTCACTACCTGACGTTTTCGCGATTGGCGGTTGCGGGGGAGGTGACGCTGGCGGGCCGCAAGCAAGCCGTCCACGGGCAGGCGTGGATGGACCACGAGATCAGCAGCAGCCAACTGGATGACGATCAGGCGGGTTGGGATTGGGCCAGTCTGCAACTGAACGATGGCCGGGAAATCATGGCGTATCGTTTGCGCAAAAAGGACGGCCGCACCGACCCGTTCTCCCAACTGGCCTGGGTGGATGCGCAGGGCGGCGTCACGAATCGCAACAGCACGCAATTCACCTGGTCAACTGTGCGGACGTGGAAAAGCCCCGCCACGGGCGGCGTTTACCCGGTTCACGTGAAGCTCACCACCACCGATCCCGTCAACGGTCGACCCGTAAGCTTCTCGCTCGAGCCGATTATTTTGCCGCAGGAGTTGACTGGCGCGCTGGGGGGCGTTCCGTATTGGGAAGGCGCCTGCCATGTGCTCAACGAGCAGGGCACAAACGTCGGCTCCGCTTACGTGGAACTGACGGGCTACGTCGGCAGCCTCGCGGATCGTTTCAAATAAAAGCGGAACAAACGCCGAACGCCCATGCGTTCTGGATGACAAAACCCGCTCGCCACCCGGCGCACCTTGCCGCATCATCGCTCCGATGCACTGGATCGCCCCATCCGAAAAAGACACCGCCAA
>JANOHH010000806.1:0-1968 GCA_031406395.1 Verrucomicrobiota bacterium
CGCCCGGCGGGGACACTCCGTGCGCGCCGTCCGGGGTGCCACGGCCACCCTGCGGCGCGCACGGAGTGACGCGCCCTACCCAACCCGTATCGAATGCTCTTGGTCACAATATTATTCTGGCTCGGTGGGTTCCGGCGGGGAAGCCGGAACGCGGACCACGATGCAGGTTCCCTTGCCGGGCGACGACTGGATGTCCAGCGTTCCGCCCGCTTCCTTGGCCCGCGACGCGATGCTGACCAATCCAACCCCGTTTCGGCCCGGCACCTTCGGGTCAAAGCCCATTCCGTCATCGGAGATTTCCAGCTTCACGGATTCACGATCCGAACGCAGCGCGATCTCCACCCGTTGCGGTTTCGCATGGCGGAGGCTGTTGCTCAAGGCTTCCCGGGTGATGTTGGCCAGTTGCACGGCCTGGTCGCCGGTCAGGCGATCCGAAGCCCCAGGATCACAATGCGCTTCGATTTGCGCCTTGGCCCCCGCGCTCGCCCGTTGCACCAGGGCGCGCAGCACCGCGCCAAAATCAACCGGTTTGCCGGCGTCGGCTTCCGCCGTGATAAACTGACGAATCTCCGCGATGACCGCGTCCAGTTCTCCGCGCACCACCGCCAATTCGCGCCGGGCCTTGGCCGGTTCGGCCTCAACCTTCTGGACGGTGTGGCCCAGCCCCAGTTGGATGGCATACAGCGACTGGATGGTGCCGTCGTGCAAATCGCGGCTGAACTTCTCCCGCTCCCGCTGGGCGGCGGCCAGGGCATCGCGCGCCTCCCGAATCTGCTCGGTCATCTCTTCCTGACGGTGACCGGCGCGCAGCGTGACGCCCACCAGCGCGGTCGCCAGCAGCGTCAGGGCGATCCCGGCGGCCATGGCCGTTTTGGCCAGCCGGCGTGGTGATTGGGCCTCAAACAGCGGCGTTGTGTAGAAGAAGATCGAAAACCTCCTCCCGTACATCCGCCAGGTCTCCCGGTGGGTCAGGTACGCTTTGAACTTTGGATCGGTGGCTTTGGGCGGGCCCGCCGAAAGGTTCAGCCAGGTTTCCGCCGTTTGGTTGGTGGAGGAAAAAAGCTCCATGCCCAAGTCGGAAGCCGATCCATCCCAGACCGACTGCGCCAACACCTTGAAATCAACGGGCGCAACAATCACCGACGTCAGGTGCAGCCAGCGGGCGGGCCCGGTCTGCTGCCGGGTCAAGCCTTTGCGGGTCAATAAATCAGCCACTTCCGGCTGGTAAACCGGCACAAAAAACAAGGTGCCGATCAGCGCATTGCTGTTCGCGTCCAGCATTACGGTCTGGCGTTCGCCCATGCCCAGTCGGGAATCGCGGACAGCGACCGCATATTCGTCTTTATCCGAGATCCTCCGATTGAGATCGTAGTCGGCCAGAAATTGCTTTTGATCCTGAACATCGCTCGTCAACGCCAGGTCGCACCGGATCGAGTGCTGGGTCGCCAACTGGGAAAGCGTTTCCCAATCAGCCGCCGTCCAAGCGGCAGGCGGTTTGGGCAGTTGCGCCCGCCATGGCGCCACATTTCGGTTCGTGGCCACCGCAATGCCATGAATCCAGTGGCAGTTGATGGACAGGCCGTTCTCGTAGCACCAGCGGGCAAAGACTCGGGGGCGGTTTTCGCCGCTCAACATCAGGTAATCCCGCAACTGCAGGAGCAACATCTCGCTCTTCTCGAGGCGGGCATCCAGCTGGGCCGTGACCTCCGCGACGCGCATGGCCAGCCGCTGCCGGTCCAGGGCCACCGCCTCGCGGTGCAAGTGCCACCCCAGCGCGGCGGTCGCGGCCAGACCCAGCCCCAGCGTCAACCACGCGGGCGCATAGCGGCGGCGGAAAAAGCGGTTCACTCCCAATGCCATTGCCTCAGTTTTACGGAAACGGACCGGGCCAAGTCGAAACTATTCCGCGCCGCCAGGTAGGAGGTATTTGCCTCAGGCAAATGCCTCTAGCGGAGCCCGTCGTCCTGC
>JANOHH010000849.1:0-7101 GCA_031406395.1 Verrucomicrobiota bacterium
CACCAAACCTTCAATTCCAATTCAAATGGCCACTGAAGGGAAAAAAGAGGTACCGCCTTCTGAAGAAAAATACGGTAATCCTAATGCAAGAAATATCAATCTTTCATCGGATGGAACCGGTAGAGGCGGCGGACAAGGAGAAGGAGATGGCACCGGGCAAGGCAATGGCCGTGGAACCGGTCAAGGAAACGGAATCGGCCGCGGCAGCGGAAATGGTAACGGGAGTGGTGACGGAGCGGCTTCGGGATTGAGGGTTAATCGCGTTTGCCGGGCCTCCACGGTGACCGGTTGTTCGAGGGATTCTACACTTCCAATTTTTCTCGCACTCATAAATTCAAGCTCAGCGTAACACACAATTGCGGGGCGTCAAACTTGGATTATTCGCCCGCGATTGCGGGAACAATTTATCTGGTGACGCGCCCGGGATCCCCTACTCTGGGGGCGAAATTCAAATGCGCATCGCAAACCTGAACCCCGACACCGACATTGGCGCCAGCGCCTGGTTCGTTGAAATCGAAGGCCACCGTATCCTGCTCGACGCGGGCATGCACCCCAAACGCGAGGGCGGCGATGGGCTGCCCCTCTACAAGAACATCCGTCAGGAGGAGGTGGATGCCATTGCCATTTCACATTGTCACCATGATCACGTCGGCTCGCTGCCGGTGGCGGCGCGGTATTTTCCGAAAGCCCACGTGCTGATGGCGGAGCAAAGCTATTTCATCATCGAACGGGTGCTGCACAATTCCGTAAACGTCATGACCCGCCAGCGCGATGAGTTGGGGATCAAGGAATACCCGCTTTACACGCACGACCAGGTGGATGACATCGCCCCGACGTTTCAAAGCTTCCGCTACAATCGGGAAGTCGAGTGGGCGGCGTACCACAAAACCCGCGCCGGGTTTCGTTCGCCAACGCTGGAATTTTTCGATGCCGGCCACACCCTCGGTTCCGCGGGCATTATGCTGCGCGGTCAGAAGGAAACGATGTTCTACACCGGCGACGTTTGCTTTCATGACCAGACGCTGCTGCGCGCCGCCCGGTTCCAGGACGTGAAAGCCGATGTGCTCATCATGGAAACCACCCGCGGCAATCGCGCCGTGCCCGCCGGTGTGACTCGCGCCACCGAAGTGGAACGGCTGACGGTTGCAATTCATCAGGCGCTCAAGCGCAAAGGCTGCGTGATGATCCCGTCGTTCGCCCTTGGACGTACTCAGGAAATTCTCGCGTTGCTCGCTTTGCTCATGCGGGAAGGGAAACTCAAGACGCAACACATTTACATCGGCGGACTGGGCCGCGTGTTCACGGAGATTTACGACCTCGAAGCCCATCGCACCCACCGGCAGCACACGAACCTGCAACTCCGCGAGGCGCTCAACCTCATCGTCCTCGAACCCGGCCAGTCGCAGAAAATGAAACTGAGCGGTGGGCGCATCTTTGTGATCACCTCCGGCATGATGAGCGAGAACACCGCGGCCCACGATCTCGCCGTGCGCATGGCGGGCGACGAACGGCAATCCATTTTCTTTGTGGGCTATGCCGATCCGAGCACGCCAGGTGGCCGGCTCAAAGCGTCGAAGCCCGGGGAGACGTTTGTGTTTAGCCCCAGCGCCGGACCAGTCACGCGCCACTGCGATATGCAAGAATTTGATCTGACCGCCCATGCAAACCGCGAGGATCTGCTGGATTTTGTGAGCCAGGTTTCGCCGCGCGCGATTCTGCTGGGGCACGGCGACGACGATTCGCGGCAAGGGTTCGAAGAAAAAATCCGCACCCGCCATCCGAAAATCCAAATCATCCAGCCGCAGGTGGGCAAAAGCGTGACGGTGTGAGCCGGGCAGCGTGGCTGCGACGCCTCGGCCTAGGATAAGCCTTCGCTTTATTCAGCGGCTCCCTAAACTGAACCCCGCCACATTCACCAGCAGCACAAACCCTTTTCAGAGACTGCCAGCGGAAAATTTCTTGCAGTTGCAAAGGACATGTGATAAAAGAATGCCAATGAAAACGAAGTTGTTTAAGATATTTTCCTTCGCAGGTGTACCCCTTGTGGCGACCACGCTCGCAGGACCGTACCGTGTCCTCGGGGCGGCGGTAAGTCTGAACCCGGCCGCGGACGCGTTTGTGACCACCGGGTCAGCAGCGAACAATCTGGCCGCTAACAATTATGGGGGTGCCGGCGCGCTCGCTTTGTCAGCGGCGGGCTCGTCCAAAGGCGAATTTCAATCCGTGCTGCGCTTCGACACGAGCACCGCGAAGAGCTCGTTCGACAGCCTCTACGGCGCGGGTTCGTGGAGCGTGCAATCGGTGACGCTGCAACTCACGGCCGCGTTGCCGAATAACGCGATTTTCAATGTGAATAACGCCGGTGCATTTGGCGTGAGTTGGATGCAAAATGACGGCTGGGTGGAAGGCACCGGCAACCCGAATGCCCCTACCACCAGCGGCATTACGTATAACAGTCTGCCGACTTTCCTCAATCCGGCGGACGAGGCGTTGGGTACATTCAACTACAGCGGATCGGGCAGTGGCACGTTTACGTATACGTTGAACCTGTCGTCTGGTTTTGCCGCTGATCTCCTAGCGGGTAATCTTGTGGGGCTGCGCCTCTCGGCGGCGGACAGCGGCGTGAGCTATTTTTCTGATTCACGCTCGTTCAGCACCGTTGCCAGTCGACCCTTTCTGAACATTACTGCGGTGCCCGAACCGGGAATGATGGTCTTGCTGGGGTTGGCTGGTTTTTTTGGAGTGGCGCGCGGCGTGGCGCGGCGAAGGCATTGACGACTGGCTTCTTGTGACTGCCTTTGCGTACCGCCCGGCCGTCTGCCGGGTGGTAGTCGCGGGGTCTGACCCACGAGCCAAATCGCCCATACTCTTCACCCACCTGAGAACACCTCGGGCTCGTCATTTGCAGACCAACCGATCACAAGCTAGCTCATCGTTGATTAACGCATCGGGATCAGCTGTTCGAGGATGTTCATGAAAGAATTGTTGAGGCGAGATTTTTGGTTTCCGGCGATTATTTTCGGTCTGTTTGCTGCCCGAAGTGTTGACGCTGATAGCGTTACCCTTTTTCCGTCCGGGGATGCGACGATTTCTGAATTTAGCCCGGAGTCTCAGCTAGGCGGAGACACTTACATCGATTCAGGATCGAGCGGACCAGAGCAATTTGCATTGCGGAATCGTGCCTTGATCAAATTCGACCTCACCTCGAGTATTCCGAGCAACGCGATTGTAACTTCCGCTGCGCTCACTTTGACGATGTTCAAGGCTCCGAGACCAGATAGCCTATGGTTTAGTTTGCACCAGGTACTGCAGGCTTGGAGCGAAGACGCCGTCACTTGGACCAATCGGTTGTCACCGCCGGCACCCTGGAGCCTCCCGGGCGGTGCGCCACCGTTTGACTATTCCGGTTCAGCCTCCCAATCCAATCTCATCGCTCCCGGCAGCGTGCCCCGGACCTTGACCCTCCTTCCGCAAACGAATGGTCAGTTTCAGTTTCAGTTTCAATTCAACGCCGAATCCAATCGCTATTATGCGGCGGATTTTTGCGGCGATTTAAGCACGACAAATTGGATGGTCCTGACCAATTTCGCGCCCCTGCCGGCGCCGGCGGACGTCATCGTTTCAGACTCGCTGTCGACCGAAAGTAATCGCTTCTACCGCGTTCGCACGTCACCGACTTTCACATTTACCTCCAATCCAACCATGGTCGCCGACCTCCAGGGTTGGGTCAGCAATCCCTCTAACAATTTCGGGTGGATACTGATCTGCGAACAGGAAGACTTGGAGCGAAGCAAACGAAGATTCTACTCCCGCCACGCCACTCCAACCAACCGTCCTTCGCTCCTAGTGCAGTTCACGCTGCCTCCCCCGTGACTTTGCCGCTGTTACCGCAGAAAATCCCCCGTTGTTTTTGAAAATTGACATTGACTTGGCGGTCCGTTTGCATAAACTGGTATTGTTCAACGAAACCAAAGTCTGGCCGGAAAAAGTAGTTAGTCAAAAATAGATAAACAACAACAACAACAACACAATGAAACCGTATCCACCCATAACCTCATTGGTCTGCGCACTATCCATAACCGTCCTGTTGGCATTGCCGGGGTCGGTTCACGCTCAGAGTTACAAACTGTTCGGGATCTCCGGAAAGCAGCAGGCCGATCAGGTCTCGCCAGGGGTTTATACGCACAAAGACCATACCCTGTTCGAGATCAACACCAGCACCGGCTTCCTCACCGAGAAAATTCGGATGTCTTGGGTGATCGACAGCGACGCGATGAGTTATTGCGACGCGAATGGTTTGATATATCACTCGGCCAGCGGTGGAGCTTACCGGGATGGTCAGAACCAGGTGCGTGACCAGGATCCCAATGAGCAAACACCTGCGGGTGCCTTTCAAGATAACCAGTACATGGAAAACTTTAATTTGCTGACGGGCGTGATGACCGGGGTTTACAACGCCAATCCATGTCCCAATCCAGACAATCCTGCCAACGAGGTGAATTTGCCCGTGGAGGAGCAAGATGGTTTGTACGCGCCGTGCTATGGGCTGCCTGCGCCCATCCCACCTTGGGTCATGCCGCAGTATCGGAGAAATACAACCCAGACCTCGAGCACAAATCGGATTAATGGCCCGGATGAGGTCAGCGGCATTCGGGGGTTTGCCTGGTCTACCGAACTACAATCTTGGTACGTCAGCGATGGCAGCTTCTACAAGATGTCGCTGAATGGTATGAGTTGCACGAAAATCAGTACGCCGGTTTTTTCAATTCCTACGGGCGAGCCAGACACGTTTGTGAATCGGGCTGATCTCAAAGCCCTGGCTTTTATCAAGGTGGGCGGACAGACCAAATTGTTCGGAACTTGGCGCGCTGACAACGGTGTCGCTGGAAACACCAACGGCTGGATTATGGAGATTGACCCGGTCACAGGCGCCAATGTCGGTCAGATAGGCGTACATTTTCCGACGGGTGGTAGTGGCCTACCGGAGGATGGATTCGGCGGACTGCTCGGCCTCGCCCAAAATCCCCAGACCGGAATAGTGTATGGGCTTCGCAAGACGGACGATGTGTATGCTCGGGAATTGGTAACGATCAACCTAACGACCGGTGACTCAGCGGTGGTGGGCGTCTTGACTGACGGGACCTACGGTCAGGCAATTACAACGATTGCGTTTGCCCCCGAACTTCTGATCACTTCGGTCGTTAAGAGCAACACGACGGCAACCATCACTTGGACTGGCGCTGCGACTCCAACTTTCTCACTGCTGACAGCCCCGACCGTCACGGGCCCGTGGACAACGAATGTTTCCGGTCTTACGGGTCCATCCACGACGATTGCTGCCACCGCGAATCAAGGTTTCTATCGTATTCAAAAGCCCTAACTCGGTCTAATGCATTTAAGGCCCGCCCGAAACGGCGGGCCTTTTTCATTCGATTTGTTGATTTCGCGATTTCGCTGACGGCGTTGAGCGAGAGCCATTGCCGATAAAACTTCCCCGGGAGGACGCAAGTTTTTTGGCCACCCAGGCTCCGACCTGATGATCCGGTGGAGATCGGTTGATGCCACACCAAACGATAGGTGCAATCACGGCAACGGTGTAATTCGGGGATTTCGTCCGTGAAATGAGAACGCCGCCGCTGCCAAAAGGACAAAAGGCAGCGAAGCGGTCGTTTGAATGTTTTTCATGGCGAACTGCGCACGACGGATCGCAAGGCCTTTCACTTGCGGGAAAGCAGGATTGACCGTTGGCGTGTGCGGAGATAGCGTCCGGTCATGATTCATCGCCTTGTTTGCATGACAGTTGGTTTGTTCCTGATAGTCAGTTTCGCCATGAATTCGCCGGCGGGGTCGAAGCCGTTGCGCGCACTGTTGATCACCGGAGGCTGCTGTCACAATTATTCGTTACAAACGCATCAACTGACCAACGCGGTCGCCAAACTCGGCGCCGTCGCGTGGACCGTGGTGCTGGAGGGCGGCAGCGGCACCAAAGCCGAAATTTCCCTTTACGACAATCCTGACTGGGCCCAGGGCTTTGATGTGGTCGTGCATAACGAGTGTTTTGCCGACACCACGAACCGCACCTACATTCGGAAGATCACCCGTGCGCACAAAGCGGGCGTTCCGGCGGTGGTCATTCATTGCGCGATGCACACGTATCGCAGCACGGACATCGACGACTGGCGGGAGTTTCTCGGCGTGACCAGTCGCCGTCACGATCATCAGGGCAAATACCCGGTCAAGCTGGTGGCGCCGGAAAATCCCATTCTGAAAGGCGTGGCCGACAACTGGGTGACGGCCATGGACGAGCTCTACGTTATCGAGAAACTCTGGCCGACGGCGAAGGCGCTGGCGACTTCGGTGAGCGTACAGGACGGCAAAACCTATCCCGTAGCCTGGATCAATCAGTACGGCCCAGCCCGCGTCTTTGGTACCACCTACGGCCACTCGGACGAGGCTTGGCGCGATGAGAATTTTCTAACGCTGGTATCGCGGGGTACGCTTTGGGCGGCCGGGCGATTGGATAATTGACGGAGCGAACGAGACGCTCTGGGCGGCTGGCCCAAGTTTCGACTAACCACCCAAGGTGGTCGGATCGGTGACGTCACCCTTGTTGTAGTCCACGTAGGCTTCGGTCAGGTCAGCGGCATACATCACGGCGCTGGAGTTGCCGAGGTTGAGGTTGATGTGCAGCTCAAATTCCTTGGGTGCAACCGCGCGACAAAGCTCCTTGAACGTGGCTTTCGTGGGTTGGCCGCGCTTCAAACTCCACAAGATCTTCCCGCGGTTCGCTGAGCGGTAACCAATGTCCACCTTTTCCTCGACGACCGTCGCCGGGCTGTAGCCGATGGCGTCGATGATGCGGCCCCAATTCGGGTCGCCGCCGTGCCAACTGGTTTTTACCAACGCGCTGTTGGCGACGGCGCGGGCGGCGGCATCGGCATCCTGAATGGTTTTCGCCCCGGTCACGCGCACCGTTACGACGCGATGCACGCCTTCGCCGTCGCAGACAATTTTCTTGGCCAATTCAAGACAGACGTGATTTAGCGCGGCTTGGAATTTCTTGAATTCCGCACTCCGGGTTCCGCACTTCGCATTGCCCGC
>JANOHH010000854.1:0-4234 GCA_031406395.1 Verrucomicrobiota bacterium
AAGGCCGAAACACCGTGGGCAACCCCTTCGCGGCCCGGGTATTTGGTTTGGCGTCCCAAAGGTTCGCTGCCATCTGTAACACCCGGTGAACCGCCGGCGAATAAACCATCCGCCCGTTCACGAAGACCGGTATGTTGATAAAGTTCGTGTCCGTGGTCATCCCGAACGCCCGGGTGACTTGAAACTGGTTGGTAAAATAATTGTACTCCGTCGCCAGCCATTCAGCCGTGTAAGTTTTCAGCAGCCGGTCAACGACGTTGGTAAAGAAGAGCACCGACCCGGGCACGCCAAACCGGGGAATCCCGCGCCCCGGATTACCGTTGAGCAAATCCGGGTCAGTCCACGGAACAAAGTTGGTGGCGGAAAGGCCGCCCACGTTCACATAGTTGAGATTCAACTTGTCCGGGGCTTCGGGCGCCGAGTCGGTGCCGAGTTGACTGAGTAAACGGTAGAAGGTGTACTGGTCGTAGGTGGAAACATTGGTGCCCGCCGAGGTCAGCCGATAGTTGAACTTGTTGCCCCCGCCCGTGGCAGGGTCAGTCTTGGCGGGGTCGAACAAATCCTGTGGGGTGAAGAAGTGATTGGTCTGCGGCGCCCCGGGCCAGGACCGCCCCGCGAGATCCTGGTCCACCGTCAGACCGGACGCCGGGAGCCCGGCCCCGTTCGTGGAGAGCAACAACCCACCACTCAAGTAACCGTCAATGAAATCGTTCTGGAAGGCCGTCACGCCGGGCGCGCCGAAAAGCGTGGCGACGGACGCCAGCCGGTAGGGGAGCAGGGTCGGATTGCCATTGATCCGGTACCGGTAGAGGGCGGCGGCATCGTAAAAAGCGTTGCCCCCAGCAGTCCGGCCCGTGACCGGATCGTAAACATAGCCGACGTTGTTAAGGCCCCAGCCGTGGACGAGGTTCGTATTCAGGTCATACAGAAACGCGGCGAGATTGATCTCCCAGGAGCCGACGCCCTCGTTGCGGAAAAAATCCGTGCCACTCGGATCCATCCGGCGCCGGGCCGCGAGCGCCTGATTGTGAGTGTAATTCACGTCGAGCGTCTTGCCCGCCGGCGCGACCAAATAGGAGTAACGGTAAGCAAATCGATTCGACGGCGAGTGCGGCAGATCCGCGCGCTCCAATCCCCCGAGCCATTCGGGGTCGCCCACAAGATAATTGGTGACCAGGACAGAGTTGGTAGCAATGGCTTGGCCCAGATTATTGGTCGTCGGCCAGAAGCCCGTGCGATCGGGACGGCCATTGCGATTCAGGTCGTTGTAGTAACGAAACTCGTAGCCCCCAGCGAGCCGGTTCGTGATGAACACCGGCGGGCGCGGGTTATAGAACAGGCTGGAAAGATTCCTTAGCGCCTGGGCGGCATTGAGCGCCGGATTTCCCGGAACTGACTGATACTCGTAGTTGACGTTTGTGAATCCATCCACCGCCCCCGGATCGAAGCCTTCCCAGCGAACAAAATTGGTGGAAACCAGCAGGTCAAAGTTTGCGAGGTTCGTGGTCGCGAGAATGGTGGCGAGCAGCTCAGCCTGGGCGCGTTCCCGGGCCGTGTCCGAGGCCAGCCGCGCAATGGTCTGATCCGTCGCGATCTTGACAGAGCCTTTTTCCCGGCCCATCAGCGCCAGAAACGCCACGGTCAGGAACGTGATCACGGACAGCATGATGACCGTGACGATCAAGGCAACGCCGCGCTCCAGGGTCGCGCGTCGAGAGTCGCGGGTCGTGCGTTGCCAATTGTGACGGTTGAGTTTCATTGGTAGGCGGCGGGGTCAACATTGCGGATCGTCACCCGCTGGCGGAACAGATGCAGTTTGCCCACCTGATTGGTGAGGTAATTGTAGCGCGCCGTGGCGTCGAAAATGGATTTCGCCCGCACCGCCGTTCGTTCCTCGAGAATCCCGAGCTCGATTTCAACGGCGGCCGGAACGGCATTGCTAAAAAAGTAGGACCAGTTGGGTTCATCCGGGACCACAAAGTTGGGAGCTCCAGGCCAGTAATTGGTGTAGTTCGCGTGCCCCGGTTCATTGAGCCAAACGCCGTTGGTGCCGTACGCACGCAATTTGAAGTGAACGACGCCGTCAATGAGTTTGTTGGCGATCCGGCCATTGGTCAGCGCAAGATTGAAGTCACGAATGGGAGCAATTGGATTGGCCTGGAATTGCGCATCGCTATAGTTGGTCTCAAAACGGTAGAGGGTGCCGAGGCCCTCCGCCGGAAACCCCAACGTACTGCTGCCGGGCTGGTTGGTGCGGACAAAGTAGCCCACGCCCGACCACCGCTGATTTTCGTGGGTCAAAAAGAAGGTTTCGGCCAGAAGGTTTGTTCGCCCCGGCCCGCCGTCGCCCGGCAACTCCTGCACCAGCGGTTTGTAAGACCGCAATCCGGCGTAAAAATTGTACGCGCCGCTGAACCGATTGGCGCCGGCGGGCGTCAGTTGGGACAGCTCCCGGTTCATCAACTCCGTAACCGCCCGTCCACCTTCGAGCACGTCCACCTGCGCCAGACCCAACCGGAATGCCCGCTGGGTCTGCGAAAACATCGCCACCAATCCCAGAATGATGACCGAGAGCAGCCCCACCACGACGAGGATTTCCACGAGCGAAAAGGCGCGGCTGGCGCGGATGACGAAGCGTCCAGTCAGCGTCGCCTCAGACTGGGGGCGGCCATGGTTCATAAAGGTTTTCACCGAGCCGCCTCGTAGGTGGAAGATTTCATAAACCAAGTGGGAGCACCTCGCATCGGCTCATTCGTCAAAACCCCACCCATCAGGACCCGATAGGACTGCCGCCCATTGCCCGCGGTGCGATTGGCAAAAACCGGCCACCGGAATAGCAGGCGCAGCTCATTCAGGTTGCCCTGTAATTGGATCGCGGTCTGCCAATAATTGGAGCGGGAGAGGAATTCTTCAACCGTGAGCCCCGGCGCGTTGGTGTCCACCCAGTTGGTGCTCCAGCCGGTGTACGGAACCAGTTCCGCAATCATCCGGTAACGGAAGGCCAGATCACCCACCAAGGTATTGGTCTGCGGGGCTTTTTCCGCCGCCGCCCCACTCAATGCCCGCACGTACGCGATAATGTAATTGCTGGTGAACCCCTGAGGTACCGGCAGCAAGGGCTTCGGGAAATTGTATTTCGGCGTGCTCAAGAGGCCAATGATTCGCGCCCCGTTCGTGATCACATCGGAAGGCGGCTGTAGACCATTATCAATGGTGTAATCGGTATAGGTGTAACCAAACACCCTGGGGTAGCCCGGTGATATGGTTCGGTTGTCAGACTCGAAACGCGTCACGATGTTCGTGATCGCTTCCACGTAATTGGTGAGATCATCCAACCCGCGAGCGCCGTTGCGGATGGCGTCAATGAAGTAGCCCGCATCCAGGTTGATAATGGTTTCCTCGCGGTTGTCCCGCTGCACGTTCAAACCCGTGGGCAAAACTCCTATGATTGCCACCAAGGCAAACCCAATGATCGCCAGGCTGAGCGCAATCTCAACGAGGGTGAAGGCGGACTTTTGGCGGGTAGGGCGCGGTACTTCGTGCGCGCCGTTTGATGCCAGCCATACTTCGAAGCGCAGCGGACTGAAGCACCCTACCTTGCCCGATGTCACAGTTAGTTTCATGGGAACTCCTGTTTCTCCAACCGCGCCCGGCCGGTCAGCCAGTCAATGTGAACGAGCGAGAAGGCGTTGGTGCTGTTGCCCGGCGGCGATTCGGCGACGGTGGGCGGCGACTTTCTGGCGGACCTGTCGGCGTTGCGCGAATAGCTCACGCCGCCGCGCGCCAAAGGGATGTATTCGTCCACTCCGGATGCCAGCTTGCCCTGAAAGTCGAAGGCGATATATGGAAGCGCGGTCCAGTTCTTCTTGCCATTGACCATGGTCCATGGCGCGTCCACCGATGGAAACGGGATGTTGGTCGCTACACTGAAACCCCGCACCACAAAGGTGCGGTCGGTGGGCAAGGCCGGCAGCGGCGGGTCGTAGAGGGTGGTGGCAAACGTGGGCGGGGCGAATTTGAAAACGGGGATCACCGCGCCGTCCGGCAGCACATGCCAGGGCGAAAGATAACGCTGTGCAATCTGACCGTGCTGATCACCCACACTGTGGAGGGTAACAAAGGCGTAAGCCCGCATTTGTTTATCATACAGCTTTTCGCCCTTCAAATTCTCGGCGACGTCTGCGGTGACGGGATTGTAGTTTGCGTCGCTCCAAAAGCTCGCCGGACAAAACAC
>JANOHH010000871.1:0-7107 GCA_031406395.1 Verrucomicrobiota bacterium
CAACTTCCGGCGCGGACGTGAGGTTGGAGCGGCGCTGGCCGTGGCAAAATATTTCGACTCGTCCTTGAACGGCCCATCATTGCCGTTGGCGAGGCCGTTCACGTCGAGACACATCACCTCGCATCGGCTGGTGACGAAATAAACGCGGTCGCCTTCGACCGTCGGCGAGGAGAGAATGCCAAGACTCTCCCAATCGTTGACTTTGCCCGAGGCGAGCTTGGGAACGAGGAATTGCCACAAGAACGCGCCGGTCTTCTCGTCGAAACACATGAGCACGCTGCGGTCGCCGGGATGCTTCGGATCGCGCGGTGGTTCGTTGTTGGTGCCGACAAAGACTTTGCCGCCGGAGACCGTGACGTTGCCGTAACTCTGCGAGCCGAGCTTGGCGATCCACTTGAGGTTCTTCACTGCATTGGTGCTGATCTCATCCGAGCCCGGCTTGAAATCAATCTTGCCGAACGCGTCGGGCAGGCCGCGCTGGGGCGAATACATGTTGCGGATGTTTTGCCCGCCCCATTGCGGCCAGTCGGCTGATTGGGCAGGAGCGATTAAGATTAAGAGGAAGATTAGGCTTAAGAAGCGGGCGGCGATGGTTGGGTTCTTAATCTTACTCATAATCTTTTTCTTAATCCTTCTTCCGTAGGTGACTGGTGTGACAGGCTGGTTTTCAAGACGGTAAGGCACTGCATCCTCATGCAATCGCGCTTCCGAATTACTCCGAATCAGCCCAATGAGCATCGAAGTTATTTCCGCGAGGTCGGCTTTGCCAGAATCAACGTCCACTTCGGCCAGAACCTTCTTTGCCACCAACACGTCGAGCGCGGCGGCGCATTCCAGAGTCGAGCCGCGCGCAATGTCGAAGAAGCGGCAGCGGTCTGACGGCGTAAACCGACCGTTGCCCTCCGCAATGTTGAGCGGTATGGAATTGGAGGCGCGGTCGAGCTGGTTGTGGACTGAAAGCTTCAATGGGACGCGCTCCAGAAGATCGGTTATCCAAGCAATGAACTTGAGAGAGCGCTGATAGACGGTGAGCTTTTCGTGGTCGAAGCGGATGGTTTTCATGCGGGGATTAAGATTAAGAGAAAGATTAGGATTAAGAACCGAGGTCAGTTTGCTTTCACTTTGATGTTATCAATATAAACGCGCATGTCCTGCGGCGAGAAACCGAACAGTCCGGGTGAGCCTTCCTGGTGCGCGGTTTTGTGTTTCACTTCGATGGTCCACGCGTCGGGCTCGGGATCGCCGCGTTTCCACGCCTTGGCGCGCACCACTCCGGTGCCATCGACGGCAATGTCCACGCGGGACTTGAGGTGATACCACACATTGGGCAGCCACTTGAAATCCACCGCTTCGCGCAAGCGCTCGAAGTTGGAACTCACTTCCAGCTTCTGGTCGTTGCCTTTGAGCACGATGGCGTAGCGCTGACAGATCACGCCGACTTCGGACATTTTGCGACGGTTGCCGTCGCTCATCACGTCGGCTTCGATGGTGTAATTCTTCGCGTCGGGCGCGCCGAGGAAAACAGTGGCGCGCTGGAAGAATTTGTTGTCAATCGTCTTGGTGAGGCATTTCGTGCCGTCCTTCTCGCGCACCTCGAATTTGAACCGCGCGCCGATCCACGGCAACGGCGGATAGGCGAAGGCCGCATTCTCGTTGGTATTCATTTCGGAAAGCGCCATCGCTTCGAAGTCCTGACTAAGCGGCAGGTAAGGGAGTACGCGTCCGCGAATGTAGCCTTTCAAACCTCCGAGCGTGGCTTCGAACGCGCCGGCGGAAGGTTTAGTGGCGACATCGGCAACGAGTTGGCCAGCGGGGTTGAACTTGCCGTTCATCAGCGACTTCACGCGCGCAGTGGGCGGGATGTAATTCGTCCAACCAAGCGATTTCATGTCCGTGATCGCTTCGACAACGAACCCATTCGCATCAATGGATCGGGCATGGAAAGCAGCGGTCTGACCGGGGCGCAAGGTGACCTCAGAGGGAATGATTTGCAGCGACTTCGCCAAACTGGCGGCGGGCGTTTTCTCCGCTGCGGTTTCTTTCGGCAGGCTGGGATTGTTCCCCGGTTTGCCCCAGCAATACAGTTGCTTGGTGGTCTGCATGTAGACTTTGCCGTTATAGGCCACCGGCGTGCCGAAACAACGGCCGTCGAGGGCGACATGCGCGAGCGTTTCCGCGTCCTTCTCGCCAGGTTTGATGATGTAAAACGCGCCCGCCGAGCCGGCCTCGGCGCTTTCGCCGCTGCCCTTGCCGGCCGGATCGTCGAGCATCGGTACATAGAGTTTGCCATCGGCATAGAGCGGACAGGAATTGCGCTGTTCGATGCCGAGTTTGAGTTTCCACTTGATCTCGCCCGTGTTGGCGTTCACCGCGCAGAGATCGCCCTTCTCGGCCACAACATAAACCGTGTCGCCCACGAGAATGGGCGAACTGGTCGAGGACGAAATGTCCGCCGCCCAAAGCTGAAGCTTCTCGCGTTCGAGCACCACCGGTCCGGCGGCGGCATTCGTCGGTGCGACATCCGGAATCCTTAGCGCGACCAACTGACCGGGTTCATACGGCACGCCGAAAATCGCGATGAGCGTGTCCTTGTGGACTAGCACAGTGGCATTGATACCAGCGCGGAAAAGCGGCACGCGCCAGATGGGTTCGCCCGTGCGAGCATTGACACATGCCACGCTGCCGTCGCCCAGCGCAGTGTAGAACACGCGCTTGCCGTTGCGCCACGCGAGTTGGGGATGTGAGAAGGAATTATCCTTGGGCCGATCGCTCGGACTCGAAGCCCACACGAGTTCGCCGGTCTTTTTATCGAAAGCATAAAAGCGGTCAGCCGCCGGGCCTTGCGCGCCCCAATTGGCTGTGATGCCGCGCGTGATGACGAGGTCGCCATCGATCACCGGCGAAGCCGTGCGGGCGTTGGGAAACGTGAGCCGACCAAACTCCTCCATCAGCGAACGCTTCCAGAGCAGTTTTCCATCGGGCGTAAAGCCTGCGAGAATCCCTTGCGTGCCTTGAATGAAAACATTGCCCGTCTCGGGATCGATCGCCGGCGACGCCGTGGCGTAGCGCAGATAAATCGTGTCGCTGATGAAATCGTTGAAGAGCTGCTGCCACAGTTTCTGCCCGGTCTCGGCATCGAAGCACGCGATGCCTTCCTGCAAATTAGCGTCCTCGCCGAGGTAACCCATGATGAACAGCTTGCCATTGGCGATGACAGGCGTGGATTGGCCAGGAAAGTCCGCGACCCAGAGCGGGTGCTGCGGATCTACCTTGTCCGGCAGGCCGGTTTCCCGCGAGGCGCCATTTTGGTCGGGCCCGCGCCAATTGAGCCAACCCTGGATGGGTTCAGCATGGGCGCAGGAGATCAGCATCGCGCCGAGGGTCAACTCGACTAGGGCGCGGCGAAGGAACAAGTTTTTCATGACCATGGATTTCATGCTACGAAAAGGACTTTGACGATGCGAGTCTTGTTCATGTTCAACGCGATGGCAAACGGAATTACCAATTTGCCGGCTGCGCTCGTGGTGGCGCGGCCCGAAAATGGGGGGTCTTTCGTTCGGAGTCCCACATTGACGCGGTCTTGGGTGGTGAATGTCCCGGGCCGCTAAAGGGAAGTCAAAACGGAGGAAGCGCCAAGTTGCAGCCTTGCCCGGCCAAAAATTAATTCGCGCGTGCATTTTCGGAGTGGTGTGGCAACCTAAAGCTGCGCCAACCATGCAGCCATTTGCATTACAACCTTGTGCGGACCGAAGCCACCTTTGCTTCATGCGGTGGGGTGGAAGAATTCTGTTGCTTGCCTTCATGGCACTGAGCGCATGGGCCGCGGAGCCAGGGCGGGTGGATTACAATTCCCAGATCCGGCCGCTGCTCTCGGACCGTTGTTACACGTGTCATGGTCCCGACGACAATGCGCGCAAAAAGAAACTCCGGCTCGATACCCGCGAGGGGATGTTCGCGGCGTTGGAGGACGGCTTCGCGGTGGTCCGGCCTGGCGACACGAACCGGAGTGAACTGGTGCGGCGCATCTTCACCACCGATGAGGATGACTTGATGCCGCCCGCGGATTCAAAACTGAAACTTTCGGTCGCCGAAAAAGCATTGCTCCAACGGTGGGTCGCCGAGGGCGCGGATTTCAAGGCGCATTGGTCACTCATTCCGGTCGAAAAGATTGTGCCGCCCCAACCCCGCGATGCGAAGTGGGTCCGCAACCCGATTGATGCCTTCATTCTGGCCCGTCTCGAAGCGGAAAAATTTTCACCCGCACCGGAAGCAGCGCGAGAGACGTTACTGCGTCGGCTCGCGTTAGATCTCACCGGTCTCCCGCCTACACCAGCGGAACTGGATGCGTTTCTCGCCGATCAGTCGCCCCAGGCTTTTGGGAGCGCGGTGGAGCGTCACCTGCATTCGTCCGCTTATGGCGAACGTATGACCATGGACTGGCTGGATCTCGCCCGTTACGCCGACACGTACGGCTACCAGGCGGACGTGGAGTGCGACCTTTCGCCGTGGCGCGATTGGGTGATCCGGGCCTTCAATGAGAATTTGCCCTACAACGATTTCCTGCTCTGGCAACTCGCGGGCGATCTTCTACCTAACCCCACCCGCGACCAGCGTCTGGCGACCGCGTTCAACCGCCTGCACCGGCAGACGAACGAAGGCGGCAGTATCGAGGAAGAATTTCGTGCGGAATACGTCTCGGACCGCTTGAACACCGTGGGCACGGCCATGCTCGGCCTCACGCTCGGCTGCGCCCGCTGTCACGACCACAAGTACGATCCGGTCAAGCAGCGCGATTACTTTTCCCTCTTTGCGTTTTTCAACAACATTGACGAGTCGGGGCTTTACTCGCACTTCACCCGAGCCACCCCTACGCCTACGCTGCTGCTGTGGCCGGAAGCAAAAGCAGCACAACACACCGAACTCAAAGCCAAAATCGCTGCCACCGAACGGCGGCTCGAACAAATCTCCCGTGAGGCGCAAGCTCCCTTTCAAGCCTGGGTTCAGACCGACGGAAAAATCCGCAGCCCGCAGCCGGTGGCTCGTTTCGCGTTCGACACGATCGTCAGCAATACAACGCCCGATAGTTTTTCGACGAATGTTGCGCGGCTGGAAGATGGTCCGGTGCTGGTGGTCGCACCGCAGACCGGCGCTCCGACAAATGCCGCCTTCCAGTTTAGTGGCGACAATCAAATCATCTGCAAAGACGTCGGCAACTTCACGCGGACCGACCCGTTTTCCTTCAGTCTTTGGCTCAAGCCAACCGAGCGACAGGATCGCGCCGTGGTGTTGCACCATTCGCGCGCGTGGACCGACTCCGGCAGTCGCGGCTACGAACTTGTGCTCGATCACGGGCAGCCATTCTTTGGGCTGATCCATTTTTGGCCGGGCAACGCCATTGCCGTACGCGCGAAGCAAGCGTTGCCCACCAACGAGTGGTCGCAAGTGGTCGCTACTTACGATGGCTCCAGCCGGGCGGCAGGCATCCGTCTGTATCGCAACGGCACACCGCTCGAAACCGAGGTCGTCCGCGACAATCTCTACAAGGACATCACGCATCGCGCCGCCTGGGGCGACGGAGAAGTGGGCGGCATTCAGCTCACGCTCGCCGCTCGTTTTCGCGATAATGGCTTCAAGAACGGATTGATTGATGACTTGCAGGTGTTTGATTTCGCGCTGACGGCGACGGAGGTTGCAGGTAGGGCAGGCAGTCCTCTGCCCGACGACGGCGCGCTCGGAGTAACGCGCCCGACCAATCCACAGGGGTTCGACTACTTCCTCGCCCGCCAATACGAGCCCTATCGCGCGGCACGGGCCGAATTACAGCAACTTCGCGCGCAAGAGAACGCGCTCGTCAACGACGTTCCCGAAATCATGACGATGCAGGAAATGGCGCCGGCGCGCCCGACTTTTCTCCTGAAGCGTGGCTCGTACGATGCGCCCGGCGATCGCGTTCAGCGTGACACGCCGGCCAGCATCGGGGCATTGCCGCCCAATGCACCCCGCAATCGGCTCGGCCTCGCGCAGTGGATGGTTGACCGCAACAATCCGCTCACGGCGCGCGTCGCCGTGAATCGCATCTGGAAAATGCACTTCGGACGCGGCATCGTCGCCACGCTCGACGATTTCGGCAGTCAGGGCAAGTTGCCGACGCATCCCGAATTGCTCGACTGGCTCGCGGGCTGGTTCATGGACCATGGCTGGGATATGAAAGCGTTGCACGGACTCATCGTGAATTCGGCGACGTATCGGCAATCGTCGCAAGCATCGCACGAAGTCGCCGCGCGCGATCCGGACAATCTCCTGCTCGCGCGCGGGCCAAAGCAGCGGCTGCCCGCCGAGCAAATCCGCGACGGCGCGCTCGCCGCCAGCGGTCTGCTGAATCGCGCCCTGGGCGGACCCAGCGTGAAACCGTATCAACCGGCCGGACTCTGGGAAGCCTCCGGCACCGGCAAATCCTACACGCAGGATCACGGCGACAAATTATATCGGCGCAGCCTCTACACGTTTTGGCGGCGCACCGCGCCGCCGCCCACGATGTTAACGTTCGACGCGCTGTCCCGCGAGGTCTGCACCGCCAAGCGCGAGACCACCACGACACCGTTGCAAGCCCTGGTCCTGCTGAACGACCCGCAATTCATGGAAGCCGCGCGGGTGCTGGGCGAACGATTGCTCAAGGAATACCCGAAGAATGTTGATGCCCGGACGCGCGAAGCGTTCCGGGCCCTGACTGGCCGGTTGCCGGATGAAAAGGAATTGGCAGTCCTCCGACAATTGTTCGATGAACAAAGAAACTTCTACGCGAAAGAATCCGGGGGCTGCCGACAAGTTGCTCGCAACCGGCGAATCGAAATGGGACGAAGCCTTGCCGCGCGCGGATTTCGCCGCGACGACCATGCTCGTCAGTGCGATCATGAACTTCGATGAGTTTATCATGGTGAGATGAAGATGATTTTAACATCGCGCGACGTTTTCATCCTCCCTCGGGGAGAACGGCTGGAGCAATCGGCCACGCCCGAATATTTATGACCAACAGTATTTGCACCGGTCCCTTGCCCACCGCCGGATTCTCGCGGCGGACGTTTTTGAACCGCTTCGGCATGGGGTTGG
>JANOHH010001064.1:0-1990 GCA_031406395.1 Verrucomicrobiota bacterium
TTGTTTTCAGGGTCGGGTTTGTGCCCGCTAAAGGCCCGCAGACCAAAAGAACTAGTTGTCTTTCCGGAATCGTGCGCCTACTTTTCTAATGCGTGCCGGTTTACGCAAACTCTCTTTTCAGCGGGGGAAGAGTTTTCGACCGAACTTTTATGACACATCCATTGATCATTCAAGGCGGAATGGGGGCGGGCGTTTCCGATTGGCGGCTCGCGCGCGCCGTGTCGCAAACCGGCCAGTTGGGTGTGGTTTCCGGCACCGCTCTCGCCGCCATCCTGATCCGACGGCTGCAAGTTGGCGATCTGGACGGCCAGATGCGCCATGCGTTGGGAAACTTTCCGGTGCCGGGCATCGCCGCGCAAATCCTGGCGGACTACTACATTGCCGGCGGCAAACCCGCCAGCGCGCCATTCAAACTCACCCCCCTGCCCAGCCTGCAACCGGGCGCGGATTTTGTGGCGTTGACGGTAGCGGCTAATTTCGTGGAAGTGTTCCTCGCCAAAGTAGGCCACGCCGGTTTGGTCGGCATCAACTTCCTCGAAAAAATCCAATTCCCCACGCTGCCTTCGATCTTCGGCGCGATGCTCGCAGGCGTGGATTACGTGCTGATGGGAGCCGGTATCCCGCGCAGCATTCCCGGCGTACTCGACCGGCTGGCCAAGGGCGGGGCCGTCGAGTTGAAAATCGACGTCGAAGGCGCCCTGCCCGGCGAGGAATTTCTTTCCAAATTCGACCCGGCGGCATTCTGTGGCGGCCGCGCTCCGACTTTGCAGCGGCCGCTTTTTCTTGGCATCGTCGCATCCGCCACGCTCGCCATGACGCTGGCGCGCAAATCCAATGGTAAGGTGGATGGCTTCGTCGTCGAAGGGGAAACCGCCGGCGGCCACAATGCGCCCCCGCGCGGCGCGCTGCAATTGAGCGCCGAGGGCGAACCGGTTTATGGCCCGCGCGACGTCCCCGATCTGGAGAAGATTCGCGAACTGGGGCTGCCGTTCTGGCTGGCCGGTTCGTATGGTGACCCGGACAAACTCGCCGAAGCGCGCCGTCTCGGCGCCGCCGGAATTCAAGTCGGCACCGCCTTCGCGTTCTGTGAGGAATCCGGCATTCGGGCCGACTTGAAACAACAGGTCCTTCAGCTCAGTCGTGAAGGCAAGGCCCGCGTGTTCACCGATCCGCTCGCCTCCCCCACGGGCTTTCCGTTCAAAGTCATTCAATTGCCCGGCACCCTCTCTGATGCGCAGGCCATTCCGCCCCGGACGCGGCTCTGCGATCTTGGTTATCTCCGGCACGCCTATCGCAAAGAGGACGGCACACTGGGCTATCGTTGTCCCGCCGAACCGCAACCCGATTTTGTCCGCAAAGGCGGCGCGCCGACGGAGTCGGAAGGTCGGCTGTGCGTTTGCAACGGACTTGTCTCCACGATCGGCCTGGCTCAAGTGCATGCCGACAACACCATGGATTTACCCTTGCTCACCGCGGGCAATGACGTAGCCCAGGTGGCGCGTTATCTCCGGCCGGGCCGTAATTCTTACACCGCGGGTGAAGTCGTTCGCCACCTCCTCGGCGAAGTTTGCCACGGCGAAAAGGCCGAGCATACAGGGGAGCCACCGCGGACAGAGATTTTCTGCAACTTTCCTGGTGCGAAGAAGGCAATCCACTCTCCGTCGGGTGAAAAGAAGGGGCCATGGGCCTGATCGGCCCCGGCGATCAGCTTGGCCTCAAGCGAATTCAGCTTGCGCAGGTATAGTTGCCCGACCTGTGCATTCCCAGCCACGTAAACAAGGTGAGTGCCGTCCGGCGATAGAGCTACGGCCGGACTGGACGCATGAACCAATACCGCCAAAGGCTGCGTCGTCAAGCTGAAACGACTGGTTGCCTGCCGTACACTTGGAGTCGTACTGAAGTACTGCCAGACCTCTGGCTCGGGCTCATCCCCGTCATTGGCGTGGCGCCCCCACGCGCCGCTCGCAGGGACGAACGTTGCCGGATTCTC
>JANOHH010000903.1:0-2018 GCA_031406395.1 Verrucomicrobiota bacterium
TTTAATCTATTTCGGATTTTTTCTCAACGGCACTTTATCTCGAACTCCACATCAAAGATGGGCGCGGATTTCGCCGCGGGCTCGCTGGTTGGTGCGGGGGCGGCGGTTTTGACGGCCGTCTCGGGGGCACTGAGTGGTGTCACCGCAACCCCGTTGGTGCTGATGGCGCTCCCGATGGCTTCAATGACCTGGCGAGGGGTGCAGTTGGCCTTGGACAGACACTTGGTCGCCCCAGCTTTCCACGCCTCCTCCACCATTTGAGTGAGGTAAGTATTGGAGAAAACGATGATCGGCAGCTTCGCGAAATCCGGTTCCGCACGAACCAGCTTCATGAGCTCAACACCGGAGAGTTTGGGGAGAACCAGATCCAGGACAACCGCATCCGGTCGGAAACTCCTGATCAGGTCGTGACCGGTTTCGCCCGTGTTGGCGACCTCCACCTGATAACCTTGGACGATCAGCTTGTTCCGATAAATATTCGCAACAATCTGATCGTCTTCGATGATGAGGATCTTCTTCATGCTCAGGAACCGGCGGGCTGGGCGGCGGCGGGCGTAAGATATGGCGCCAGGGCGGTGCGAATGGTTTCAAATTCTTTGACCGTCTGGGCGCACAATTCGGCGGCCTGAGAAAGTTTGCCTTCGCTACTCTGATGCTCAAGTTCGCGCAACGGCACCACGATGCGGAGCATGCCGCACGTGGCGCTCGCCCCGGCACAACTGTGGGCCAGCCGGCGAATATCCGGGGCGTTACCGGCCTTAACGGCGACTTCAAGTTGTTCCAGTTGCCCGGTGGTTTGCTCCACGTAAAGGGTAACCAACTCGGTGAGGTTTTCCGGATTACCTTCCGTGAATTCATGGAGGCGGTCCAGATCAATGGGCGGGAGGTCGTTCATAGGTATTTGGTTTTTGGCCAGCATTTTGGCGGACGTTGTGGCGGAGTCGGTTGAGGTGGCGGTTTCGCTCGCGGTCGCATTCGGTCCCCAGCGTTCAACAATGGTGCGGACATCTTCCGGGCGAACTGGTTTTGAAAGGTAATCATCCATGCCGGCCGCGAGGCATTTATCACGGTCTCCCGGCATGGCGCTGGCCGTCATCGCGACGATGATCATAGGCGATTTAAAATTCGGATTCTGCGCCTGGTTTCTTTGTCGGGTGCGAATCTGGTGCGTGGCTTCGAGGCCGTCCATCTCGGGCATCATCACATCCATAAACACCAGATCGAACGGTGTGCGTTCAATGGCCGCGAGCGCCTCGACGCCGTTGCCGGCGATGGTGGAGCGATAACCCATCTGTTGCAAGAGGCGCGTAGCAACTTTTTGGTTGATGAGATTGTCGTCGCAGAGCAGCACGCGCAACGGCAGTCGGCTGGCCAGGGTTGGATCGAGCTTGCCCGGTGTGCGGGTGGGTTTGGGCGCGGTGCGGACGCCCGAGACGATGCGAACCAGCGCTTCAAACAATTGCGTGGGTTTCACCGGCTTGGTCAGGCAAGCCGCGAAACCGGCTGCCACGAATTCCGGGTTGTCGGCGCGAACCCCCATTGAAGTTAGCAAAACGAACGGAAGATTAGCCAGGTTCGGGAGCTTTCGGATTTCGCGGGCGAGCATCAGGCCGTCCATGCCCGGCATCTGCATGTCGAGCAGCGCGAGATCAAAAGTTTCACCGGCGCGCAAAAATTCGAGCGCCTGCGCGCCACTCGCCGCGGTGCGGGCCTTAATGCCCCACTTCCCAACATGCAGGGCGAGGATGCGGCAATTGGTCGGGTTGTCGTCCACAATCAACAGTCGCAGGTCTGCCAGTTGTGGCTGGCGTTGGTCGAGGGTGGAAGCGGTGGTGGAGACGGCGGCAGGGAGCAATAGCGTAAAATTGAATGTGGCGCCATTGCCGGGTTTGCTTTCTGCCCAGATGCGACCACCCATTAACTCCACAAGCCGCCGGCTGATGGACAAACCCAGGCCGGTGCCGCCGAAACGTCGCGCGGTGGAAACGTCTGCCTGCTCAAACGGAAGGAATAGTCGA
>JANOHH010001034.1:0-3308 GCA_031406395.1 Verrucomicrobiota bacterium
CATCGCAGCGCGATAACCCTACCATCGTTGCCCGAACTTCTATTTCGGCGTTCGGGTTTAATGATCATGGGGTTTGCTGCTCTGCCCGCCAATTGCCAGTTTCATTCAACTCCAAGCGTCCAAACGGCGCGGGCTTCGGCATTGTCGTTGAATCTCAGCCTGTCGGCGTTCCGCTCCAGCTTGGTGTCGGCCACTGCTGGCCGCTCCGGTGTGGGGCAAATGGGCCGCAGTCACCAATAGGGATTGTTGAGGTTGACCGGTGCGGTATCGCTGATTGTTTGGGGGAATTTGAAAAATTCCACATGGTTGTCGCCGAACAACATCACGTAACGTCGCTGGCCCTTGAAGCTGTGCCAGGGGGGATTCTTGGCCGGATCAAAGCCCGCGTTCTCCCAGATCCAATCACCTTGAATGATCTTGGTGGCGGGGCGGGCAGCGACTTCCGAGCCTTTGAGGGGAGTGCCGCCGGGTTGGGCGGTGACGTGTTTGACGCCCCAGGGATCACTGGCCCATTGCGTGCAATAGCTGTTGCCGTATTCCCCAAAACAGTTCTTGGCGCCGTAATTCGGATCTCCTTTGTCCGACGGGCAGTACCAGCTTTGCGGGGCCGTGATGTATTTGTTCAAGGGGCGATTCGTGGCGTCGTTGTAAATCCCAAAAAATGGGACCAACCAAAGCGTGGTCGCGGTCGGTTTGCCCCTTTGCCCGCCGAAGTCCCCCCAACCGGTCGTGATTGGGTAGCTGTCCCGGTTGTCCTCCACGTAGAGCGACCAAGCCAGGCCGTGTTGCCGGTTGTTGTTGATGCACTGCGTCCGCCGGGCCGTTTCCTTTGCCCGGCCCAGCGCGGGGAGCAACATCGCGGCCAGGATGGCGATGATGGCGATGACCACCAGAAGCTCGATCAGCGTGAACGCGGCAAAGGAGCGGGAATTTTTTCGTGACGCTCCGCAATGGCGCAAGATGGGTTTCGCGTCCGAGGTCATGGGGTGAGGATGCGCCTGGCCATTTTCAGCGTCAAGCGGTGAGTGGTCGACTGACCTCCAGCGTTTCAGTCGGCTGCTGGGTCGCACTGCAACCAGGCTTCGGGTGGGGTCGTTACGCGTCAAGATATCCGGCGCCGGTAGCGTCGGGCTACCACCAAGCATTCGTTGGGTTGATCGGCATTCCGAATTGTTGGGCGGGGCCGTAGTTTTTTGGGAAACGAAAAAGCGCAACATGGCCGTCGCCCCACATCAGGTTCCAGCCGCGCTGTCCGCGGTTGTTATGCCAAATACTTTTGGCATAGGATGCCTTGTCCACGGTACCATCGCCCGCGTCACGGGCGCCATGCCAGGGCCAATCTCCCTGAATAATCTTGTTGGCTGCGCTCCGGGCAATCTCGCTCGTCTTGATGGGGATGCCCTCCGGCGTCCCCGGCAGCAGACTGTTCCCGGTGGTGTGCTTTACCCCATACCAGTCCACGGACCACATCGGCAGATAGCTGTTGCCCCAGGCGGCGTAACACGAAGGTTTGGATTCTGCCGGCCAATAGGAATCGCCATGATCGGACGGGCAATGAAACGCCTCGGCGGCGGGGACGTAAGCATTCAACGGACGATTCGTTTCTCCTGCCCGGTCATGCATGATGGCTACGGTCCGAACGTTCGTGCGGACAAAACCGCCCACCGTACCCCAGTCCCCGTGGATCGGAAGTGAGTCGCGGTTGTCATCCGCGTACAGGTGATAGCCAAGGTACTGTTGCTTTTGATTCGCAATGCATTTGACGGCCTGCGCTTTGATTTTGGCGCGGGCCAGCGCGGGCAAAAGCATCCCGGCCAGAATGGCGATGATGGCGATGACGACCAAAAGCTCGATCAACGTGAATGCGGCAAAGGATCGGGAACGGCTTGGCGACGCTCCGCAGTGGCGGAAGAATGATTTTGCGTCGATGGCCATAGAGCGAGCATGCGCCTGACTCTTTTCAGCGTCAAGCGGTGACTCCCCTCATGACGGGGTTGGTCGCAAACGCGGCCATCCATTCGCAATCTGCAAAACCCCGCGAATCGTCGGTCACCTCCCGCGGCGTGGCAATTTGCTTCTACTCATCCTTATCTGCATACATTGCGTTTCACCGATTTTCAGGTCGATTATCAATCAGGATAAGATCTTTGTAATCACCTTGCCGTGGACATCGGTGAGCCGCATATCGCGACCTCCGAAACGGAAGGTCAGCTTCTCATGATCCATTCCGAGTTGATGCAGGATCGTCGCGTGGATGTCGTGGATATCCACGAGGTCCTCCACGGCGGACATCCCCATTTCGTCGGTCGCGCCAAAGGTCATGCCGCCCCGAATGCCACCGCCCGCCAGCCAGATGGTGTAGCCGCTGACGTGATGGTCGCGGCCATCGGCGCCGGCGGAGTGCGGCGTCCGGCCCATCTCGCCCGCCCAGAGCACGAGGGTGTCATCGAGCAAGCCGCGCGCTTTCAAATCCGTGAGGAGCGCGGCGACGGGTTGGTCGGTGATGCGGGCGTTTTCCTCGTGGCGCAGCTTGAGTTCGCCGTGCTGGTCCCATGGGGCATTGTTGCTGTGCGTGAGTGGACAGGTGATCTCAATGAAGCGCACGCCGGCCTCGACCAGTCGCCGCGCGCGAAGGCATTGCAACGCGTAGAAGCGATCGTAGTCGTTCGCGCGGTCCACGCCGTAAAGCTTGAGCGTCGCCGGGCTTTCACCGCTCACGTCGCAGAGCTGCGGCACGAGTGATTGCATGTGCGCGGCGGTTTCATAATTGCGAATGGCAGACTCGATGGCATCCGAGCCGCCGCGCGCCGCGGCCACCGCGTTGTCCTGCTCGCGCAGGAAATCGAGCTTGGCGCGTTGGAGTTCCGCCGGGTCGGCGGCGATGATGTTGTCCACGGGCGTGCCCTTGGCACGGACCATCGTGGCCTGGTGGTTGGCGGGTAGAAAGGCGCTGGCAAAGTTCTGCGCGCCGCCGTTGGGCACCCAGTCATTGTTCAGCAACACGTAGCCGGGCAACTGTTCATTCTCCGTGCCCAGCCCGTAGGAAATCCAAGCGCCGAGGCTCGGTCCCGCGCCGATGCTGCGGCCCGTGTGGAGCAAGAGATTCTGCGCACCGTGCAACGGTGTCTCGCCCACGACGGAGCGGACGACGCACAACTCATCGGCCACGCTCGCGATGTTCGGCAGCAGGTCGCTCACCCACAGGCCCGATTGCCCGCGCTGTTTGAATTCCCAGAGATTCTTCAACCACTTGCGATTCGGGCTGAGGCTTTGCGAACGTGAATCGGCCCGCCAACCTGCCTTTTCAC
>JANOHH010001060.1:0-15750 GCA_031406395.1 Verrucomicrobiota bacterium
CATCGCCGCCTCGAATCCCTCCGGGATCAAAGACACCTGGCCCACGGTCAACCGGGTGATGCCGGAATGCAGGATGGTCGCTTCAATTCCCTGCGCTTGGTGCAGCGTAAGACTCGCCGGCGATTTGCCAAGGATCAGACCGGTCAGTTCGCGGCCATCTTTGCATTCGATGTTGCAGGCATTGACGCCGGCCAGGACCTCGCAGTTCGGACGGACGAGGTGCAGGAGAATGCTCTCCTTCGCTTGATTGCGAATGCCGAACAGGTCCGGCCCCACGTTGTGGCCCTAACGATCGAGCCGATGGCTCGACGCACAATGGGTCGCAAAACTCTTGTGTCCGTTGGCGACATTGCCGAAGAGCGAGAGAACTTCGCTCGCATTTTCGTAAACTTTCATGCAATCCCCGGTTTCGGCGGCGGCGAAAAGTTGCCGGGCGCGGCTGACAGCGCACCGACACGAGCACAACCGCTCTGGCGATCGGCCATTGCATCAGGTTTCCGGAACGGAACAACGTTAAACCGACGGTGAGATGGCAGCCAGAAAATTTTCATCGATCGCTGTTGACACCCCGGCTTTTGGCGAGAGCGGGTCGCCACCTGGCTGTTAGCCGGGGTGTCGGCGACTCAGGGCCGAGCGTGAAACGAATGCGGCGGTGAAGCGCGAGCATTGGACTAGGACGACAACCTTACCGACTGGATGCCGGAGAGCGATCTGTGCTCGGACCTAGCCGGAGCAGGGGCAACGCTACCGCAGCCGGCTGACGGTGCGGTGGAGATACGAGAGCCAGAGCAAACTGAGGATGGTGATGATGATCGCCTGGCTCAGGGCGGGAATGCTGTAGGCAAGATAGGCGATGCCACCAAAGATCAGTGTGGCTTTGGCTAAATCGAATGCTGTCATTCGCGATAATTCCACTGGTTGGCTGAATGTGCAAGTGGTGACAACATGAGAACATCTCCCGACCCGTACGGCGCTGAAAGCTTCGGTGAACGCACACCGAGTGGGTAGGGTCCGCGCGCTGCGCTGACCAGCGCCGCGTGCAGCGGTGCAACGGTTTTACCCGAGGCTCGCGCCGCCGAGAAAGCGGTTCCGGCCCTGCACGGGCCGGTGGTCGGCGCAGCGCGCCGCCCCTACCAACCGGGCCGAAATCCTTTCACCCCTTGCCACCGCTCATGAACTCCGACAAAATCTCCGGACGTCAACGACGCCCGACAAAAACTGAGTTCCAGACATTTCCGAACAAAACCTCGATGAAATTTCCGCTAATCCTACCGCTGTTGGTCCTCGCCCTCACCGCTCATGCCGAGGAATCGAAACCGCTCCGGGCCGGCATCATCGGACTGGATACTTCCCATGTCGTCGCGTTTGTCGAGACGCTGAACAAAGGCCCGAAAGATCCGGAAGACAAAATCAAGGTCGCCGGCGTGACGGTGATCGCTGCCTGTCCCCAAGGCAGAAAGGATATTGAAAGCAGCACGAAGCGCGTGCCGGAATATACCGCGAAAGTGAAGGCAATGGGGGTGGAAATTGTTAATTCCATCGCGGAACTCCTCAAGCGGGTGGATGTCGTCTTTCTCGAATCCAACGATGGACGGGTGCATTGGGAGCAGCTCCAGCCGGTGCTGGCGGCGGGTAAGCCGGTGTTCATTGACAAGCCCATCGCCGGCAACCTCGCGGATACCATTCGCATTCTCGAAGCCGCGAAGAAGGCAAACGTCCCCCTCTTCTGCGCGTCTTCACTGCGCTTTGGCAAAACCACTCAGGCGGTGCGTAACGGCGCCATCGGCCAGGTAAAGCGCGCCGAGACTTTCAGCCCCGCCGAGCTGGAGCCGCACCATGTGGACCTCTACTGGTATGGGGTGCACGGCTGCGAATCGCTGTTCACCGTAATGGGCACCGGCTGCAAATCGGTGCGCCGCGGCATGACCGCCGATGGCAAGATCGAGGTGACAGGCACGTGGGAAGATGGCCGCACGGGCATTTTCCGCGAGGCGAATGACACGGATCGTAAGGGCTATGGCGGCAAGGCTGTGGGCGAGAAAGGCGAGTCCCCCGTGGGCAGTTACGATGGCTATGATCCCCTGTTGATCGCGGTCGTCCTGATGTTCCGGGAAGGCGTCGTGCCGGTGAGCGGGGAGGAGACGTTGGAGCTTTACACTTTCATGGCCGCCGCCGATGAGAGCAAACGGCGCGGCGGCGCGGAAGTGACGCTGAAGGAAGTACTCGACCAGGCCCGCGCCGAAGCGGCGGCCAAACCTTGATGAACTGTAGTGCCGTTCCCCGTCGGATTTCTTAACCTGACCCAGCTTTGAAAACCACCAATTCCAGAACGATCAAGCTCGCCCTCGTCGGAGCCGGCATGTTTGGCGGCGACGTCCACCTGCGCGCGTACGCCGACCTGCAACGTTTCGGCATCGCCGGCCAGCTCGCCCGCCTCGGACTCGATCAACACGCCCGCGACTTCGCCCCCGTGGATTTTGAGCTGGTCGCGATTGCAACGCATTCGCTGGCTTCTGCCCAGCGCACGGCCGCCGCGTTCAAGGAATGGACTGGCTCGTTGCCGAAAATGTATTCCGGCGAAACCCCGTGGCTCGACATTCTTCGCGACTTTCCTGACCTCGACGTGCTGGCCGTCGCCACGCCGGATCATCTGCACACCCCGGTCATCCTCGCTGCGCTCAACGCTGGTGTGAACGTCATCACCGAGAAACCCATGTGCCTCGACGTTGCCGAGGCGGATCAGATCATCGAACTGGCGAAAAAGCAAAACCAGGTTGTGGCGGTAGACATGCACAAACGTTACGATCCCGATCATCTCCGAATCCGCGACGATATTCAGAAGCGCATTGGCGAGCCGCTTTACGGCACAGCTTACCTGGAAGAACCGCTCGGAGTTTCCACGAGCACGTTCAAGTGGGTGGAGCAAAGCGATCCGTTCAGCTACGTCGGACCGCATTGGGTGGATTTGATTTATCATTATTACAAGAGCAAGCCCGTCTCACTCACGGCGGTCGGCCAGAAGAAGCGTCTCATCCGCGACGGCATTAATGCCTACGACGCCGTGCAAGTCCGCGTGGACTTTGCCAACGGCATGAGCATCAACTTCCACAACAACTGGATCACTCCCGCGGATTTTGAAGGCCCGGTGAATCAAGGCCATGAAATCGTGGGTGCGGACGGAAAGGTGGAGAGTGATCAGCAATACCGCGGCTTCCGTTGGTGGAACGCGGGCGGCGGCTCACGCACCAGCAACAACCATTTCACACGCGACGTGAAACGCCCCGACGGCGCGCCCGCCTACGTCGGCTACGGAGTGGACAGCATCATCGCCGGTTTGGTGGCGATCTGCCGGATGAAATTCCTGAATGAATCCCGTGACGCCGTGGCGGACATTTATCCCACCGCCGAGGAAGCGCGCATTACCGTCGCCATCGTGCATGCTGCGCGACTCGTGCGCGACTTGAACTTCAAATACCTCAGCGAAGGCAAAGGCGCGCCGGTCACCGCCCGCTTTGGCGACGATGGCATTACAATCGTGGACCCGACTCGTGCAAACGAGGGTGCGGGCTCGGTGTTTCAGCGGATTTATCGGAAGGAAATTTAGCTGGCCAATCTCACGCAATAACATGGGCAAAGAATTCAGCATCACGCCGCGCGCAGTGCCGCGGGTGGAAACCAAGTATCGTCGGATCGTCACGCCACTGCCGCATCCGGATTCCGTGGCGACGTTGGAGAAGCTGCGCCAGTTCGAGCCGCAATCCATGCGCGGCCAGCCGCCGATTGCCTGGGATCGGGCGGAGGATATTTTTGTTTTCGACAAATATGGCAATCGCTGGCTCGACTGGTCCTCGGGCGTGCTCGTCACCAACGCGGGCCACGGTGCACCGGAGGTGAAGCAGGCCATCCTCGACCAGGTGAACAGCGGGTTGCTGCACAACTACGTTTTCCCCAGCGAAGAGCGCGCCGCGCTGGCGGAAGCGCTCGTGGCGATCGCCCCCAAGGGATTGGAAAAAGTGTTTCTACTCACGACCGGTTCCGAGGCGACCGAATGTGCCATTAAGCTTAGCCGTGCGCATGGCATCAAGGTCGGCGGCAAGCAGAAGATCGGGATCGTCGGCTTTGAGCGCGGCTTTCACGGGCGAACACTTGGCGCGCAACAGGCCGGCGGCATGGCGGGTCAGAAAGCCTGGATTGTCAACGAGGACCCGGCCATTCTCAATGCACCCTTCCCCGACGGCTACTGGCAAACCGACACGAGCTTCGACGTTTTTCTCGCCGCCCTGGCACAACGCGGGTTGGAGCCCCAAAACATCGCCGGTGTCATGATGGAGACCTACCAAGGCGTCGGGCCGGACTTTGCGCCGGTGGAATACGTCCGGCGACTGGCCGAGTGGTGTCGCCAACATCAAGTGGTGCTGGTATTCGATGAAGTGCAGGCGGGCTTTGGGCGAACGGGCAAGTTCTGGGCCTTTGAACATTACGGCGTGACGCCTGATCTGATTTGCTGCGGCAAAGGCATTAGCAGTTCGCTGCCGCTCGCGGCGGTGATTGGCCGGATTGAGATCATGGATCAATTCCCACCCGGCTCGATGACCAGCACCCACACGGGTAATCCGGTTTGCTGCGCCGCCGCCTTGGCCAGCTTGAAGAAGATCTTGCGCGACAAGCTGACCGAGAACGCCGCCCAACTCGGGCCGGTGCTGGTCGCGGGGTTGCAGCAAATTCAAGCTCGGCATCCGCAAGTCGTTGGCCATGTCACCGCCGCCGGTCTGGTGGGAGGAATGCAGTTGGTGAAGCCGGGGAAGAAAGAACCGAACCACGATCTCGCCCACCGAATCATTGAGCTTTGCTTCCAGAAGGGTCTGCTCCTGTTCAGTCCGGTGGGCGCTTGGGGTCAAACGGTGAAAATCGCGCCGCCCTTAACGATCCCGCGCGCGGCGGTGGAGGAAGGACTTGCCGTCCTGAGCCAAGCCACGGATGAAGCGGTCAAAGATCTTTGCGCACTGTAGCCCCGTAGGATGAATCCGTTCTGCCTCTGCCAGTATCCTGATTTTCTCAAAACCGGATTGGAGCGACCCAGTCCCCTGCCCCTCCCCGGCAAATGTTCACGCGAGCAAGGTTCGCGCAAACATGTGGCGGTACACGGATTACGATCAGGAAGCAATGAAAGTGGTGCACGCTGAAGAAGGACTTGTGTTGCCCGCCACTTCGGACTAAAAGAAGTTCATGAATCGCCGCCAATTTCTCCGCCGCACGGCCGCCGCCCTCGCATTCTCCACCCTGCCCAGTTACGCCGTTGATTTGGGCGACGCCAAGAAACGCGTTGGCCTCATCGGCTGCGGCTGGTATGGCAAAGTGGATCTCCTGCGCCTGATCCAGGTGGCCCCGGTGGATGTTGTTTCCTTGTGCGACGTGGACAAAACCATGTTGAGCGATGCCGCGGACCTGGTGGCCACGCGCCAACTCTCCAAGCGGAAACCGCGGACTTACGCGGACTATCGCACCATGCTCAAGGAGAAGGATCTTGATGTCGTCCTGATCGCCACACCCGATCATTGGCACGCCCTGCCGATGATCGAGGCGTGCAAAGCCGGGGCGGACATTTACTGCCAGAAACCGGCGGGCGTGGATGTGGTGGAGTGCCAGGCCATGCTGGCCGCCGCGCGAAAATACGGACGGGTGGTGCAAATCGGCACCCAACGCCGCAGCACGCCGCATTTGATTGAGGCTCGCGACCGGGTGATCAAGGAAGGCAAGCTGGGCAAGATCGCCCGCGTGGAGATTTGTTGCTACTACCACATGCGCGCTTCGGGCAATCCGCCGGACACCGCGCCGCCGGCCAATTTGGATTACGAAATGTGGACCGGGCCGGCGCCTCTGCGCCCCTACAATCAATGGGTGCATCCCCGCGGCTGGCGCGCCTTTATGGAATACAGCAACGGCATCGTGGGCGACATGTGTGTGCACATGCTCGACATGGTGCGCTGGATGATGGACCTCGGCTCGCCAATCACGATCAGCTCCGCCGGCGGCATTCTCGTGGACAAAACCAGCAAAGCGGACACTTCCGATACGCAGAACGTGACGTTTGACTTTGGCAATCTGCAGGTCCTCTGGTCCCATCGCACCTGGGGCGACGCGCCCGATCCCAAGTATCCGTGGGCGGCGATCTTTTACGGCGACAAAGGCACGCTCAAAGCCAGCGTCAACGGCTATGACTTCTACCCGTCCGGCAAGACGGAATCGACGCTCAAAGGCGAGCCGCTCTTTGAGTATGAAAAATATCCAGAGGACAAAACGGAGAAAGACCTGGAGCGGCACGTCGCTTCGGCCGTCCGCGGCCACATGCGGGATCTGCTGGCGAACATCACCACGCGCGGTCGGCCAGTCGCCGATATCGAACAAGGGTGCATTTCCAGCGCTTCCTGCATTCTGGGTAACATTTCAATGCAACTCGGCCGAACGCTCAAGTGGGATGCCGCGCAGGGCCGCGTGGTCGGTGATGAGGAAGCCAACCGCCTGCTCCGCCGTCCTTACCGCGCCCCGTGGGTGCATCCGGAACCGGACACGGTTTGATCACTTTCAACGATCAGAAGCCGCCCGCGCACCTTGCCCTGGTCGCCACCAGTTATCGGGCGCGCATTATCGCGCCTTGACCCGCCAACTCAGAACTGCCAGACATACTGACAAATGAAACGATACTCAATTTTGGCCCTGCTCGCCGCCTCGACCCTTTGGCTTCCGGCCAAAGACACCGCGCTGCCTTCGTTCAAAAAACTGCAACTCACCGATCAGTTTTGGAGCGAAGGCGCAGCCATTGGCGATTTCAACCGCGACGGCAAAATGGATGTGGTCGCCGGCCCGTATTGGTATGAAGCGCCGGCATTCACCCAGCGCCACGAGTATTCTCCGGCCACGGAAAAATTCACCCGCACGCAAGCCGATGGGACGGCAACAACCATTCCCGGGTTTGAAGGGGCACTCGGAACCAACAACGCTTACTCGAAAAACTTCGTCGCCTTCACCCTGGATTTTAACGCGGACGGCTGGACGGACATTCTAATTCTAGGTTTTCCGGGCGAACAATCTTGGTGGTATGAGAACCCGAAGGGCAAGGAAGGGCATTGGGCCCGCCACACGGCGATTGACGTGACCGACAATGAATCACCAACCTTTGGTGATCTCACGGGTGACGGCAAACCGGAGATCATTTGTTCGTCAAAAGGTTTTCTCGGCTACGCGGAACCCGATTGGCAGCACCCGGAGAGCAAATGGCAGTGGCACAATATCTCGCCCGACAACAAGTACCATCGCTTTACCCATGGCCTTGGCTTCGGCGACGTGAACGGCGATGGGCGGAAAGACATTTTGGAGAAGGACGGTTGGTGGGAACAGCCCGCCAGCCTGGCCGGAGATCCCATCTGGAAGTTTCATCCGTTGCAATTCTCGGTGGCGGGCGGTTCGCAAATGTACGCCTACGACGTGAACGGCGACGGACTGCCGGATGTCATTACGGCCTTGGCGGCCCACGGTTACGGCCTGGCCTGGTACGAGCAACTGAGAGCGAAAAGTGACAATGGCGAAATCCAGTTCCAGCAGCACCTCATTCTCAATCCCGAAGCCAAGCCGAACGCCCACGGCGTTTCCTGGTCCCAGCTGCACGCGGTGGATCTGGTGGATATGGACGGCGACGGGTTGAAGGACATTGTGACCGGAAAGCGTTTTTGGGCGCACGGCAACCACGGCGACCCGGAACCGAATGCCCCGGCAGTGCTTTACTGGTTCAAGTTGGTCCGCAACCCGGATAAGAGCGTTGACTTTGTCCCATACCTAATCGACAACGACTCCGGCATTGGCACCCAAGTCATGGCCACCGACATCAACGGCGACAAACTTCCGGATATTGTTGTGGGCAACAAGAAGGGTGCAGTCGTACACTTGCAAACAAAGCGACCAATCCCCAAGGAGGAACGGAAACGGTCGTCGCCGCTCGCCGAGTGAAGTGCCGGTTCGCCATTTGGTGCTGGGATCGACCTGCTTCGAGCGGAACGGTCGCGCAATCCAAACGCCGAACTTGCACGGCTCAGCCGTCGATTTCCCAGTGGCGCATCCGCTTGCTTTGGAGCTCACCGGGGGAAGGGTCAAAAAAAGTGAGTAAAAATGCATGTTTTTCGCTTGGCGCAGCGCTTCGGAATGGTTTTAATGGGCTCGTAGAGAACAACAATTCAAATTCAAACTAACAAAACGAACTATGGCAAAAGCACTATCCAAATCACAAATCGCCGCGGAACTCGCTGAGAAGAGCGGCCTCACCAAAAAAGCGGCGGCGGAGATTCTCGAATTCATCGCGCAGCTCGCTTACAAGAACGCCAAGAACACGTTCACCCTGCCGGGCCTCGGCAAACTCGTGTTGGTCAATCGCAAGGCGCGCATGGGCCGTAACCCGGCGACCGGCGAAGCCATCCAGATCAAGGCCAAGCGCGTCGTGAAGTTCCGCGTGGCCAAAGCCGCCAAGGACGCAATCTTGGGCGCCAAGTAATACCTACTCTTGTTCAAAGGCACTCTGATTTTATCAGAGTGCCTTTTTAGTTGTTTCGACTGGGATCGCCAAGGGTAGAAATTAATCCTCCCGTAAGAGAACAATCTCCGCAGCCTGAAATTGCGGAAGCTGCAAGAGCCACAGGTGGTGGATTTGGTGCTCTGGAGCTTTGCTTTCAGTCATCCGTCACGGCGTTGGGGCTGTGGGGTTTCAAAGGCGTCACGTGGAAAGAGGCGGGGGTGATTGGAAAGTGTTTGAATTAGGCAGTTCTGCCGCAAACAATAGCTGAATGAAAATCCGGTTCTTTTCGCTCGCAATGCTCGTGGCAGTTTCGACGCGGGCACAATTTTCGACCGCTTCACCCAAGGCAGCGGGTTTTGATCGAGCAAGGCTGGGAGTGATCCGCGCAACGCCTCGTTGATGCATGGATCGTACGATAAATTGAGAATCCCGCCGGGCGCGCCATGAGTTTCGAACTATTATTGTCCCTGTTGCTGCTGGGCGGGTTCCTGTTTTTCTGCCTGCGAAACGCCCGCTCCGTGCCGCGACGAATCGGGTGGTTGATGGTCACCACTGGGATCGCTGCGGGGTTCGGGCTTTTTCTGAGGGACCTCCGTCAACAGCAAACCGAATCCGCTCGCGCGCAAGTTTTGAAAGCTGTTCCGCGCCCAGACCGTACTGAAACATTTGTTTCCTCCGACACCTGTCGCGCCTGTCACCCCGGCCAATATGCCAGTTGGCATCGCAGCTTCCACCGGACCATGACTCAAATCGCAAGCGCCCGCTCGGTTAGAGGGCGGTTTGACAATGTGATCCTGACCTCTCCCGAGGCCGATTATCACCTCTCCCGATCGGGGGATCAATTTCGAGTGGACATTTTCGAAGTATCCCCCGGGGCCAAGTCCGTCACGGCGCGAACGGATAGCGCCGCCGCCAGCCAGAAGACGTTTACCATGCGCGGCAATGTTGCCCTCCTGACGGGGTCGCATCAGCAGCAGGTGTATTGGGTTTCGACACGGTTGGGGAACCTGCAAGTGGCGATGCCATTTGCTTTCCTACTGGAAGATCAGCGCTGGGTGCCGAACAATGACATCTTCTTGCGAGACCCGAGTCTCGCGCCCCTCCAGCTGGTGTGGAACACCGGGTGCATTCAATGCCACGCCACCGGAGGTCAACCGCGTCCGGCACCCAACCGTGAGTTTTTCGACAGCCGGGTGGGCGAGTTGGGCATCGCCTGTGAATCGTGCCATGGGGCTGCCACCGAACACGTGCGGATCAATCGCAATCCGGTGCATCGTTACGCTTTGCATCTTGGCGGCAAACCCGATCCAACCATCGTCAATCCGGTGCATCTGCCGGCCAAACTTTCCTCCCAGGTCTGCGGCCAGTGCCACGCCATCAAATGGATCCCCAACCAGCGGGAATGGAGTGAACAGGGCTTCCATTACCGTCCGGGGGACGACCTGGAAAAAACCACACCACTCGTGAGAGCGACCGGCCTGGATTCGCAGCCCTGGGTCAAGGAGCTCCTCAAAACGGAGCCCGCCTATTTGGAGCAGCGATTTTGGTCGGACGGGATGGTCCGTGTTTCCGGTCGGGAATATAATGGCCTGGTGGAATCCCCGTGCTACCAGCGTGGTGAGATGAGTTGCTTTTCGTGCCACTCGATGCACGAGAGTTCCCCGGATGATCAACTGGCCCGGAGCATGGAAGGCAACGAAGCCTGCCTGCAATGCCACAAAACCTACCGCGACCAGCTGGAACAGCACACCCATCACCAGGCCAGCTCGAGCGGAAGCCAATGCTACAACTGTCACATGCCCCACACCACGTACGGCTTGCTCAAAGCCATCCGCAGCCACCAAATTGACAGCCCGAACGTGACGACCACGCAAGAAACGGGCCGGCCCAATGCCTGCAACCTTTGCCACCTGGACCAGAGCCTGGCTTGGACCGCGGAGCATCTGTCCGACTGGTATCGCTTGCCCGTACCAAACCTGAACGATGAGGAGCGCACCATTTCGTCGGCCGTGGCCTTGCTCCTGCGCGGCGATGCCGGACAACGCGCGCTTATCGCCGCGAGCATGGGTTGGCCGCCGGCCCGCCGCACTTCGGGCGAAGATTGGCTGGCATTTTATCTTGGGCAGTTACTGGAGGATCCATACTCCGCGGTGCGTTACATCGCCAATCGCTCTCTCCGCCGGCTGCCGGGCTATCAGGATTTTGAGTTCGATTACCTTGGTTCGGTGCCGCAGCGGGCGGTGGCGCATGAACAGGCCCTGGTGCGATGGCACCAGAGGACCGCAACTCAACCCTCTGAGGCGAGACCACCCATTCTCATGGGTGCGAACCTCGTTCCCGAGCAGGAAACCATCAACCGCCTGGTGCGACAACGCGACGATCGTTCCATGGATGTGCATGAATGAAATCCAAACCAATTGTTAAATCTGAACCCGCCGCCCGCGTTGCAACCCCCAGCCAGGAGCCGAGCTTGCGTGCGGTTTCGCGCCGCCACCTGCAGCTTGGTTGGTGGTCGTTGCTCTTGTTTCTGACTTTGGGCTTGGTCCTGGAGGGCCTGCATGGATTTAAAGTCGCCTGGTACCTGAATGTCTCCAACGAAACCCGGCGACTGATGTGGACGCTGGCTCACGCTCACGGGACGCTCGTGGGTTTGATTCAAATCGCCTTCGCCCTTACCGTCGGTGACCTCCCCGCTCGGGGCGCGCGCCAGCTGAAACTGGCGGGCAGTTGTTTACTTGGTGCCAACCTGCTGCTTCCAGGCGGTTTTCTGCTCGGTGGCTTCTTCCTCCACGGCGGCGACCCCGGCTTGGGCGTACTGCTCGTGCCCCTCGGCGGTTTGCTCTTGTTTACGGGCGTCCTCTTGACGGCCCGATCGTTGAAGACGGCTTTTGCTTCCTGATGGCGCCAACCCGTTCGGCTCCTCCTCCACGAGTCCGGTCATTCGGCATCCCCATTACCACCGATGCCCGGACCGGTGATGATGCCGATGATCGGCAGAAACATCGCGATGACAATGCTGCCCACCACGATGGCGAGAAACACGATCATGATCGGTTCCAGCAACGAGATCATGGCGCTCACGGCGTTGTCCACTTCTTCATCACACCCGTCGGCAATCTTCATCAACATGTCCGGCAACGCGCCCGTCTGCTCGCCGATGTCCACCATGCCAACGATCATTGGCGGAAAGATGCGCGACGTCCGCAATGGCGCGGTGATGGTCTCGCCCTCCTTGACTCCGTCATGTACTCGCGAAATCAAATTGCCCACGACTAGGTTGCCGGCCGTCTCGCGCACGATGGTCAACGCTTGCAACACCGGCACGCCACTGTTCAACAACGTGCCCAATGTCCGAGCGAACCGCGAGATTGCCGCTTTGCGAAACACGGGGCCAAAAACCGGCAGCTTCAACTTAAACTGATCGAACGTCAGCCGGCCTATTCTCGTTCGTACGCCAAGGGCAAGGGCGATTCCTCCCGCCGCCGCAACCAGCAGGACGATGACAAAATGGTTCTTCGTAAAATCGCTGATATTGAGCACGAAGGTTGTGAAGGCCGGCAGCGGGGCCCCGCCGGTCAACCCACTGAACACCTCCTTGAACCGCGGGATGACGAACACCAGCATCAGGCCCATAATGGCCGTGGCGACTGACATTACCGCCGCCGGATAGAACAGGGCAGACTTCACCTTGCCTTTGATCTTCTGCGCTTTCTCCATGAACTCCGCGAGCCGCCGGAGGCTGACCTCCAACGCCCCGCCCAGTTCCCCGGCGCGGACCATGTTCACGTACAGCCGGTTGAATACCTGCGGATGCGCCCCAATCGCCTCCGAGAACTGACTGCCGGCTTCGATGCCCTCGCCAACCTCGCCCAAGATCCGCTTCAGGGTACGATTGGACTCCTGTTGCTCCAGAATCCGCAGGCCACGCAGCAGGGGCAAACCGGCATCCACCAACGTCGCAATTTTCCGCGTCAATACCGTGAGCACCGCCGGTTTCACACGCTGTCGAAAGAGTATGATCGAAAAATTGCCACCCTTGGTCCGCGGCTGCGATTTGGCCATCACTCGTTGGAAGCGGCTCTGCTGACGTTGGGCGACGCGGAGGGGGAACAGCCCCATTTCCTTGATACGGCGGACCGCTTCGCTTTGACTGGCGACTTCGAGTACGCCCGCAGAACTTGCGCCCCCGGCGTCCACAGCTTCGTATGTGTAACTGTTCATAGGCTTCTGCTGATTTGACCGGACGGCGGCAAAAAGCTCACGCGCATTTTTCGCTGAAAAATTCTGGGGTTACCACTTGCTAGCTTTGACCGCGCTCTTCCTCCCGCTGCCGATTTGAGCCCAGTTCCAGTTGGAGCAGGAACCCAGGCGTGAACGGGACAGAGCTCAAGGAGTCTGGGATCACCCCTGCCGGTCAAAACCGGTAGCATCCCGCTGGTGAAGTGGGGGTTCGTACGACCTCTGGTCGGCCAACGGAAATGAGAGCGGGCAACCAACAGCCCCGCCACGAGCATGGCAGAAGCTTGGGATCTGGAACTTACCGCCGACCCAGCCGCTCCAGTAATTTTCCATGAATCCCGCCGAAGCCGCCGTTGCTGAACACGCACACGATGTCGCCGCCTTGCACTTTGGTCGCCAGGTGAGCGACGATGGCGTCCGCGTCTGGCAAATACGCGGCGTCCTTGCCCAAAGTTTTCAAGTCGGCCATCAACTGCTCCGGGTTCAAGCGCTCATCCGGCGCGAGCAATTCCAGCCGCGCGATCTGCGATACGACCACGCCGTCGGCATCGGCGAAAGAATAGGCGAGTTCGCTTTGGAAAATTTTCCGGCGCGTGGTGTTGCTGCGCGGTTCGAAAACGGCCCAGATCTTCTCCTTCGCATACTTGATGCGCAACGCCCGCAGCGTTTCGCGGAGCGCCGTCGGGTGATGACCGAAATCGTCAATCACCGTTACGCCGCCGGCGATGCCGCGCACCTCCATGCGTCGCTTGATGCCCTTGAACGTGTCGAAGGCGGACTGGATTTGTTTGTTCGAAAGCCCACAGTGCTTGGCCGCCGCAACCACGGCGAGCGCGTTGCGCACGTTGAATTCCCCCGCCACGTTGAGGTGAAACTTGGCGCTGGGAATCTCGAACTCGCTGGCAGTCGGACCGAGCCGCACATTCGTGGCGCGGACTGCATTGTGTTCGCCCAGGCCAAAACGTTTCAGCGGACAGAAATCCACAGTGAGCAGCGGCGCGAGGTTGGGATCGTCACCGTTACCCAGCAGCAGACCGTTGCGCGGCACGAGCCGGATGAAATGACTGAACGTTTTCTGCACCGCTGCGAGGTCGGCGAAGATATCCGCGTGATCGAACTCGAGGTTGTTGATGATGGCGACCTCGGGCAGGTAGTGAATGAACTTGCTGCGCTTGTCGAAGAACGCCGTGTCGTATTCGTCGCCCTCGATGATAAACCATTCGCTGTCGGTGAACCGCGCCCCCTGGCTGAGATTGTTGGGGATGCCACCGATGAGGTAGCTCGGGTTCAGCCCGTTGTGCTCAAACACCCATGTCAGCAGCGAGGTGGTGGTGGTCTTGCCGTGCGTGCCGGCGACGACGATCGAGCGTTTGCCGCGAATGAAAAACTCGCGCAACAAATCCGGCAGCGAACAAAATCGCAGCTTGTGGTCGAGACAGAATTCCGCCTCTGGATTGCCGCGCGAAATCGCATTGCCGATGACGACGAGGTCGGGTTTGGACGCGAGGTTGCGCTCGCTGTAGCCATTCATCACTTCGATCTGCCGCTCGGCGAGAAAGGTGGACATGGGCGGATATACGTTCTGGTCCGAGCCGGTGACGGCGAACCCACGCTGCCGTAGCGCCGCGGCGGTCGACGCCATCGCCGTCCCGCAGACCCCGACAAAATGAACTGATTTGATTTCCGAGAACATCGTGGGAAGACGATAGGCAGAATCGGCCCTCCGGAAAACGGGAAAATTTTCGAAATTTCCCGCTTGAACTTGGAATTGAACCTGTCAGGGTAAGGTCGTCTGATAGATAGCGTAGCGCTTTCACGGCATGGTGAATCTTCAAGTGAACTCGGTTCAGTGATGATTTGAAACCCGGTGGTCGGGAACAGTCGGGAGATAGCACGGTACAGTCTAGGACAAAGCATCAATGAGCACGAAACTGTTTGTTGGAAACCTCTCCTTCAAAATCACCGAAAACGACCTGCAGGACGCCTTCGCAGCGTACGGCTCCGTCGTGGAAACCAATCTGATGATGGATCGGATGTCGGGCCGCCCGCGCGGCTTTGCGTTCGTAACCATGGGTTCAGAGGAAGAAGCCCAAAAGGCGATTGAGGCCTTGAATGGCAAGGAACTCGACGGCCGCGCGCTGACGGTCAATGTCGCGCGTCCGCGTGAAGAACGTCCACCCGGCGGTGGCGGCGGTGGCAGCCGTGGCCCACGGCGCGACTACGGCGGTGGCGGCGGCGGTGGCGGCGGTGGCCGCGGACGTTACTAATTGCCGGTTTTGATTTCAGAGCGGAGTTTGCATCACGCAGGCTCCGCTTTTTGTTTTCGCCGAGCCGCCCGCATCAGGACGGAAGGATAGTTTGCCTCAAGGTTTCACTTGGGCTGCGGGGCGATGGACCGTTATACTGTCGCGGCACCGAATGAAAATCGCGGCTATCTGTATTTTAGCGCCAACCCTGATTATCGGGCTGGGCGCCTGCAACGGACCGCAAAATCCAACCCCTCCCAACTCCGCTGTGACCACCAACCAACCTTCTGCCCCCCGGCACACCAACCGACTGGCGAGAGAGAAATCACCCTACCTCTTGCAGCACGCGCACAATCCCGTGGATTGGTTTGCGTGGGGCGAGGAGGCGTTTGCCCGGGCACGCGCCGAAAACAAACCTATCTTTCTAAGTATCGGCTATTCGACCTGCCATTGGTGTCACGTCATGGAGCGCGAATCGTTCGAGGATGAGAAAATTGGCGCGTTCCTTCGGGAGCATTTCATCAGCATCAAGCTGGACCGCGAGGAGCGCCCGGATGTGGACAAGATTTACATGACGTTTGTGCAGTCGATGACGGGTTCGGGAGGATGGCCGTTGAACGTGTTTCTTTCGCCGGATTTGAAACCGTTCTACGGGGGCACTTACTGGCCGCCGGAAGGCCGGTACGGCCGCCCGAGCTTTTTGCA
>JANOHH010001084.1:0-1030 GCA_031406395.1 Verrucomicrobiota bacterium
GGGTTTGCCGAGCTCCCTCCCGTGAGTACGCCACACACGGTTGACTTATCGTTTCGGTGGGTGCGATTATCAGCGGACGCATGTAGAACACAAAACCGTGAAGACCTTGTCCGCATGAAACGAATTGGCTGTAAATTCCCGCTGGGCGTCGCGCTCGTGGTGGGCGGCTTCGCGGCGCCGGCCGCCGTGGCGCCCAACCCGGGGCAGGTTGAGTTCTTCGAGCAGCACATCCGGCCGGCGCTCGTGAACGAGTGCTACGAATGCCACAGCGCGAAAAAGCAGAAAGGTGGCTTGCGCCTGGATTCCCGCGACGGTCTGCTTCGCGGTGGCGATTCCGGCCCGGCGCTCATCGCGGGCGAGGCCAAGAAGAGTCTGCTCATCCAGGCGATCAAGCATGAACATTCGGAAGCCAAAATGCCGAAGGACCAACCGAAGCTTGCGCCATTGGTCATCGCGGATTTTGTGACCTGGGTGAATTCCGGGGCGCCGGATCCGCGGGACCAACCACCGACGGAATCCGTTCCGAACCACTTGGCTTGGGACGCAAAGGTCAAAGCGCGCAAGGATTGGTGGAGTTTCAAAACGGTGCAAAACCCGGTTGCCCCCAGGGTTCAAAACACTGCGTGGCCGTCCACTTCCGTGGATCCGTTCATCCTCGCGCAGCTCGAGGAACGCGGGCTCCAACCCGCTCCACCCGCCGACCAACGCACGCTGATCCGCCGCGCAACCTTCGATCTCACCGGACTGCCCCCGACTCCCGGGGAAATAGATGCCTTTGCGGCGGACCGTTCCTCGAACGCCTTTGCCAAAGTCGTTGACCGCCTCCTGAGCTCACCGCGCTACGGCGAGCGATGGGGTCGTCACTGGCTGGACATCGTTCGCTACGCCGATACGGCCGGCGACACCGCCGATTATCCTGTCGGGTTGGCGTGGCGCTATCGGAACTACGTGATTGACGCGTTCAACGCCGACAAGCCGTACGATGAGTTTTTGCGCGAGCAGATCGCCGGCGACATTCTGGCGGAGCAGG
>JANOHH010001088.1:0-4380 GCA_031406395.1 Verrucomicrobiota bacterium
GGCCTCCGCAACACGGGCCAGGTGGTTGGCGGCGTCACGGGCACGCCAGGCGCCGACATCAGCGCGACGACCGCGTGGGACACGACGACCGGCTCGAGCTCGGTGGTCGTCGGCATCGTCGACACGGGCATCGCCTACACACATCCGGACCTCGCGGCGAACATCTGGTCGAACCCGGGCGTGGCGGGCTGTCCCGCCGGGACGCACGGCTGGAACGCGATCAACAGCACCTGTGACCCGAACGACGACAACGACCACGGTACGCACGTCTCCGGCACGATCGGCGCCGTTGGCGCGAACGGCATCGGCGTCGTCGGCGTGAACTGGACCGTCCGGCTCATGGGCCTCAAGTTCCTGAACGCCGCCGGCAGCGGCACGACGGCCGGCGCGATCAGCGCCATCGACTTCGCGGTCCGCGCGAAGCAGGCCGGCGTGAACGTGCGCGCCCTGAACAACAGCTGGGGCGGCGGCGGCTTTTCGCAGGCGTTATATGACTCCATCAATAACGCCCGGAGCAAAGGCGTGTTGTTCGTCGCGGCGGCGGGCAACGATGGGACCGACAATGATATCTCACCCCATTACCCCTCGAATTACAATTTGGACAACGTTGTCTCCGTGGCCGCACTTACCCGCGAAGACAAGCTGGCCAGTTTTTCAAACTTTGGCCGGAACACGGTTGATTTGGGCGCCCCGGGCCTGGCGATCTATTCCTGCTGGGCGACTTCCGACACGGCTTACAACACGATCGCTGGCACCAGCATGGCTACGCCGCATGTGAGTGGGGTGGCGGCCTTGATCCTGAGCCGATTTCCAGCCGCGGACCTGGATGAATTGCGGGAACGGCTCTACTTGGGAACGGTGCCGATTCCCGCTTTGAATGGGTTATGTACGACGGGTGGGCGGCTCAACGCGTACAAATCCCTGACCCTGTTCGGGAGCGTTGGGGTCCTCCAATTGACGGTCAACCCACCGTCCGGCGCCACGCTGCTGGCCGGTTCCAGCCAGCCAATTTTCGCGACGGTTACCGACCTATTTCCAATCACGGATGCGACCGTCACTGGCAGCATTGCGGGGGGCGGAAATTTGATCTTCCGCAATAATGGCCAACCGCCGGATGCGGTGGCCAGCAACGGAGTTTACAGCGCCCTGTTTGCGGTGCCCGCCGGGACCAACCCGGTCACCCTGACGGTGACAGCCTCGGCTACCAATGAAATTGGCAGCACCAATGTGGTGACCTATGCCGTGGCCCCACCGCCGGCCAACAATTACTTCACCAATGCGACCAAAGTGCCCTCGGGTGGCGGCCTGTACGAGGCCAACAACCGCTTTGCCACTCTGGAAGCCGGAGAGCCAAAACCGGCGGGCGTCACCACCGCCGCCGGCTCGCTCTGGTGGGCATGGACTCCGGTGGGCAACACCAGCGTGTTCATTGATACCACTGGCAGTGCGATCGACACGGTACTGGCGGTCTATACCGGCAACACCCTCGCTACCCTGATTCCGGTGGCCGCGACGAACAACGTCGGATTTAAGAAGCAGGGATATGTGAGTTTCAACGCGCAAGGCGGCACGGCTTACCGCATCACGGTGGCTAGCGCCGATACCAACTCCATGGGTTCCCTCCAGATGCGCGTCACCCCCGGCGGACAAGTTGACACGGCGCCGCCCGAAGTCTTTGTCACCGCTCCTTTGAACGGCACCTCGGTCAGCACGAATCTTGTAAGCCTGGCCGGTACGGCCGCGGACTTTGCGCCGAACCAGACAGGCGTGAGTGAAGTGCTGGTGAGTCGTAATGGTTCGATTACCTACTCGGCAACGGGCACCACCAACTGGACCGCGCCCGTTTTGTTGGAGCCTGGCTTGAATGAGATTGTCGTCATTGCGTTGGACGCAGCGGGCAATGTCTCGGCCCCCGTGACGATGCAGGTCAATTACTTGGTCCTCAATCCGGTTAACGACGCGTTTGCCAGCGCCACGCGGTTGGACGCCGTTCCCCAAGTGAATGTGGCTTCCACCACCAACGCGACGAAGGAATTCAACGAGCCGAACCACGCAGGCAATAGCGGTGGAAAATCAGCTTGGTGGAGGTTTCAGCCGCCGGATGACGGAGTTCTTACCCTCAGCACCACCAATTCTACCTTCGACACTTTGTTGGCCGTGTACACCGGCAATCAGGTCAGCGCCCTGACAAACATCGCCAATAACGATGACGCCTACGCCGGTGCGCCGGGCGGTTTCAGCCAGCTCACGGTGGCGGTGCGTTCCAATCAGGTTTATCGCATCGCGGTGGACGGTTACGGTGGTGTCTCGGGTTCGGTGGCTCTGCATTATTCGTTCGCCCCGTCGCCTGTCTTTCGGTTGACCCTGGGTAGCACCGTGGGCGGGACGTTGCTGCCGGCGACCGGCGATTTTGCCAGCAACGCCACGGTGGTGCTCACCGCGACCCCGGCCGCATATTACACGTTCAGTTCCTGGAGCGGCGATGTGATTTCCTCGGTCAATCCCTTGCCGTTGGTGATCCAGAGCAATGTGGCGGTGACGGCGGTTTTCAAACCGATGGTCTTTACCGACGGATTTGAATCCGGGAACCTGTTGCAGTTGGGTTGGATCTCCAGCGGCAACACGTCCTGGCTCGTTACCACCCAACAGGCGGCCGCAGGCCAATGGTCCGCCCGCTCCGGCCCCATGACCAATAATCAGGTCAGCCAGCAGATCAGTTCCCTGATTCTGACGACCAACTGCTCGGCCGGCAACGGGTCCTTCGAATTTCGCGTCAGTTCCGAGGCGATCTACGACTACCTTAAGTTCTCGGTGGACGGCGTCGAACAGCAGCGTTGGTCGGGCGAAGTGGGTTGGGCTAGTTATGTCATCTCGTTGACGGCGGGAACGCACACCTTCCAATGGGACTACGTCAAGGATCCCACCGTTAGCGTGGGGCTGGACGCCGCCTTCCTGGACAACCTGAACATGCCATTTGGGATTCCGATCAACGCCTCCACGCCCGGCGTGCTCCAAATCTTCCGCCAGACGAATGGCAGCTTGTTGATTCAAGTGCTCGGCCAGACCAACCAACAATACGTGATTCAAGGGGCGACTAATCTGAACCCAAAGACTTTCTGGCAAAATCTTTCCACGAACATCGCCACCGGCGGAGTGATTCAATATACGGATCCCGGTACCAATCCTCTTCGGTTCTATCGCGCCGTGGTCCCGGTGCCTTGAAGGTGAGCTTGCTTTTCGCCGCGGCCATCTTCGGGGTGGGCCGCGGTTTCTTTTTGCGTGAAGACATTTGGCTTAACGGGTGGCATCGGCATGGGCAAGTCCACTGCCGCCCAGATTTTGCGCGCGCGCGGCGTCGCGGTCGTGGATACCGACGATCTGGCGCGCCAGGTGGTGGCGCCCGGTCAGCCGGCGGTGGCGGAAATCCGGCAGGCGTTCGGAGCGGATATGCTGGGCCCGGACGGTCAACTGCAACGGGCGGAGCTGGCCCGGATTGTTTTCTCCGCTCCCGCCGCCCGTCGGCAACTCGAAGCCATTCTGCATCCGCGCATCCATGACTTGTGGTCGGCCCAGTTGCAGGCCTGGCGCATCGAAGGCAAGCCGGTGGCGGCCGTGGTGATTCCGTTGTTATTCGAGACGCAGGCGGAGTCGTCGTTCGCGGCAGTGGTGTGCGTGGCCTGCTCGGCGGCAGCGCAGCGGGAACGGCTGTCGGCGCGGGGTTGGACGCCGGAGCAAATGGCCCAGCGCAACGCCGCGCAAATGCCGGTCGCGGAGAAAATGCAGCGCGCCAATTATGTCATCTGGACCGAGGGCAGCCTGGACGTTCACGCGCAGCAGTGGGAGCACATCCTGAAGGCGCGGTGATATCCCACCTGACTACCGCGACACGTCGTCAGACAACTGCCGAGGGGTGCGTGTTGACTCATGGTAAAATGTTACTGAAGGCGGGTGCCATGAGGGCTTCGTTGCCTCACGATTCAGGTTACCGAGCGCAGTGAAGAACTTCTTGAGTTTGACCTCACTCCATTTCTTCCAGGCAAGGGATCCAAGCCCGCGTGTTGCGCTCTTAGTTCTTGGTGATGAATCGCGGTCAGCGCGAGTTGAACCGCAACTACCATAAATCCGACCTGCTTCACGCTGAACATCCTTGCCAACCGGCCGGCAGTCCTCCCTGCCGGTCACACCAAAAGAAAAACCCTCCGCTCATCGAGCGGAGGGTAAACGAGCTTAGTCAGACTTGCGACTAATGAATCAGGCCAACTTGCGACGGAGAAAACCCATGGCGCCAATCCCCAAACCGAGCAGGGCCATCGTCGTGCCACCGTCTGGAACGGACGTGCCGGACGTGCCGTAGAGCGTCACATGTGAAATGGCACCACT
>JANOHH010001104.1:0-2802 GCA_031406395.1 Verrucomicrobiota bacterium
TGCCGCCCGGCACCATGACGTATGCCAGCGCGAAAGTGCGGGAGCAGAGGTGGGTTTGCGGCACCAATCGATACTTTGTGCTGGGCGACAATCGCAATAACAGCGCCGACAGCCGCATCTACGGCGCCGTGCCCCGGCAAGACATTTTGGGGTTGGTGCTGCCCTGATCCGACAATCAAAGGGATCCCAAAGCTCCGCGCCCATTTCGATGGCCCGCGGTTTCTCGCCGCGAACTAGTAGGATTTCCGGACCATGCCGTCCGCACCAAGCAACGCCACCAGTCCGCATGCGTCGCGTCGCAAACAAAAATCCACGTCGTCGCGCAGTTCGGCGTTGGCCATCAATCGCCGACCATTCTGCGAACGACTGATCACGCCCAGCAAGTCCAGCCGGGCTTCGCGATAAACGCGGACGGTCGTTTCCGCTGAATCCAGCAATTCGGCCTGCCCCCATTTACTTATCAGCAAGTCGCACAACGCGCCGGCGGCGAGGATATCTTCCAACGCGGGAAACTCCGCGGTTCCGGCGCAGACCAAAATGACATGCGGTGTTTGCTGTTGCGCGAGCCAGTCAGCCGTCGCGCTCAGGTTCAGAAACGATGCCACGGCGACGCTTTGCGCAGTGACGCAGGCCCGCATGGCGCGGGTCCCGTTCGTTGTGGTCGAAATGATTATTCGTCCCGCGACCTGCTGGCGGGTGTACTCGCGCGGAGAATTGCCGAGATCAAATTCCACCCCGCCGCTTTGCGCAGCCGTAATCCGCAGACCATCTCGCTCGCCGGCGAGTAGGGCATCCCGGTGGTGGGCGCGATAACTCAACGCCTCCGAGATTGCCGCCGCCGGCACGAAACCCGTCGCTCCGTTCGCCAGTCCCGTGACCATCACGCTCGTTGCCCGCAACACGTCAAACACGACACACACCGCATCGCTAAACCCGGTTGCCGCCCGCGCTTGGTAGTCGGCCGGACTCAGGCACGCTTCGATCTTCACAGCCATGCTAAAGGGTACGATTTGTTGTCACGCACGAAAAGGGCTATCTGCTCTGGGTGCGGATATGATGAAACAGATATTGCTGGGCGTAACCCGCATTCGGTCCAAAATGCTTTTGGGCGAAACGGCGCAATCGTTCCGGTTTCTGCGCCCGGCCCCGAAAATAAAATTTGCTCAGTGCCCGGGCGACCCAGACATCCACGGGAAACGCCGTCGGGAAGCCGTAGGCGAACAACAACACGCAGTCGGCGATCTTTTCGCCGACGCCGGGCAAAGCCAGCAAGCTGGCTCGGGCTTCGCCCACGGGTGATTGCCGGAGGCTTTCCGGCGAAAACTCGCCGGCAACATTAGAGCGGGCAGCGCCGAGCAGATACGGCGCGCGGAAACCCATTTTACATTCACGCAATTCCTCCTCCGTCAAAGTTGCCACTCGCCGCGCCGTTGGGAAGGCAAACGCCGGCGGTTCTCCAGTGGGTGACGTCACCCGTTCACCGTAGCGCTCGCCGAGCGTCCGGACGATCTGGCGGATTTGCACGATCTGTTTCGTGGAGGACAGAATAAACGAAGCCAGACATTCCCATGGGTCCTGCCGCAAGAGCCGTAAACCGCGACACGCTTTGACTGCGGCGCACAAGTGGAGATCATCTTTTGGAAAGGTCGCCAGCACCGAGCCTAGTTCCACGTCCGATTGCAGAAATTCTCTGATCCAGGACCATTCGTGCTGAGGTTCCGCTGTCCGCACCACAATGGTTTCCGCTTCTTGCCGCAGCTTAACCCAGCGCCCGTTGACCACACCGCACCAATCGTCGCCAATCCGCTCCCAAGCGAACACCTGGCCAGAGGACATCGTCGCGGCGAGATCGTAATCACGGACGGGCAGGCTGATTCCACAGGCGGACAGCATCGGGTCAGCGCAGATTACGGCACTCGAAGATCTCCAGGGTGCGCAAAACGCGTCCACGATAAAGTACCGGGTAAAGTCCCGTATTCGTCACGGAATCAAATTGCGCTATCAGCCACTCGGGCGCCGGACGGCTTTCAACGGGGCGCCGCAACAGATTTGTCTCTCCCTTTGACCACTTCGCCAGCCAACCGGCGACCAGCCTCGGAGTCGAGGCTTCGCGGACGAACAGTGCGTCTTGACCCTGGCGCATCTCGGTATAGTCGGGCCAGAAATAATACTGGTTTTGCGGCAGATCGCTTGGCTGGCAGAAAACCATCGGGGAATCCGTCACGCGCGCGCGGGCTTCCGGCAGGTAAAACGTCAGCAGGCTTGTGATGCCATAGTGCGCCCCGATCAGAAAGACGGGTTTGCCTTCCTGGGCGAGTCGGTTTTCCGCCTGGCTCACGATGCGCGCCATTTCCGCGTAGCCGCGAACGCGCCGCAAGGGATCCAGCTGCGCGGGCAATGGGCGACCGGCGATTTTGCCGATCAAGTTCGTGTCGAGCATGACCGTCACCATCAGGGTGCCGAGGCCCAAACCAGTCGCCAGCCAAGGTTTGATGAAGCGCGTGCCTTCCCGCAGTCGGGCATCCCAATACAAAACCATTACGCAAAACATGGGCAGCACTGCGGGCGCGATCCAGTTCGGTTGCACCCGTGACTTTAAGGCGAGGAGCACGTACAGAAAAAACACCGGCGCGCCCATGCTGAAGAAATAGACCAGCCGTCCGTCACGTCTCGGCGTTCGCCACAGCGCCAGAAGCGCGATGATCGCGGCCACGAAGTAGATTGGATTCAGCAGTGCGAACTCAGTGCCGAGAAATTCCAGAAACCGTGAAAAGTGCTGGGCCAGCGGGACGGCGGCTTTGC
>JANOHH010001109.1:0-1389 GCA_031406395.1 Verrucomicrobiota bacterium
TCCTCCAAAATCTTGATGCAGTCCCGGCCCTTCTGGCCCTCCGGCGCGCCCAGCGGATACTCATAAAGTTCGACGACCCAGAGCCGCCCACGCTCGTCCCACGTCATCGCCACGGGATTGATCACGTCCGGCTCGGCGGCAAAGAGGCGCACTTCGAAACCATCGGGCACGACGAATTGCTTTTGTGCTTCGGCCGACGAAAGGGCGGGCGTCAGGGTGGGAGCGTGCGGGCCGGTAAGTTGTTTGCCCGCCGCGGGAGCGGAGGCGGCCCCGGTCAGGAGCAACAGGAAACAGGTGATGGATATTTTCATGGTGCGATGGACGCCGCTATAATGGAGGTGTGGGTTCGCTGGCAGCGAGAAAAATTTCTTTCGTGCCGGCCCGCCGCCGTGTTCACTGGACGCAATGAAAGCAGTCGTTCTGGCCGCCGGCAAAGGCACGCGCATGAAGGAACTCACCAATGAGCTCCCCAAACCCATGCTGCTGGTGCAGGGCAAACCCATCCTCGAACACATTCTCCAAGGGCTTATCGCGGCGGGGGTGCATGACGTTTTTATCGTCACGGGCTGGAAAGCCGAGGTCATAGAAAACCATTTTGGCGACGGCTCCAAATGGGGCGTGCGCATTTCCTATGGCCGCCAGCTGGTGCAGGACGGCACGGGCAAGGCGCCGGAACTTGCAAAAGATTTCATCGGCGTGGCTTCGTTCATCCTCACCTACGGCGACATTCTCGTGAAGCCGGAGACATATCAGCACATGGTGCATCGCTTTCAGGAGGGTTATTACTCCGGCGTCATTACCGTCACGCCCGGCGAGGATGTGACCCAGGGCGGCTTGAATTTTTTCGACGAACAATTTTGCCTCAAGCGCCTGGTGGAGAAACCGTCCGCCACCCAACTCGAAGAACTCCGGCGCACCGGCTGGCTGCAGCCCGGAGCGCCCGTCTGGTACAATGCGGGCATTTATATTTTCAAACCGTTGCTGTTCGAATTCACTGCGAAGCTGGAGAAATCCCCGCGCGGCGAATATGAACTCACCGACGCCATCAGCGCCTTGATCGCCGCGAAGCACACGCTTGCCGGCCTGAAAATTCAGGGCCGCTGGGTGGACGTGCGCGACCCGGAAGTGCTCGCGGCGCTGGAGCAATCCGGCAGCTAAGCCGAAAATTTCACACCATGCACGAAACGCCGACAGACCGTAGCCGCCGACGTGAGGAGGCGGACTCCGGGCGACGCGGTCTACCTCCGCCTCCTTACGTCGGCGGCTACGAAGTTTGTGAAAAATCTGGCACCTAAGCCCATGACGGAACTCGCATGGCCGGATCCGCACCACGTCAACGCAACCGTGGGCTGGTTGATGCTGGGCAATGTAGCGGAGGCCCGCGTCGAG